>JAFIEN010000206.1 GCA_020832515.1 Rubellimicrobium sp.
TTTTGGGGGGGCACACCGCGCGCGGGGCCGAACTTGTGGGGCCGGGGGGCTCTGCCCCCCGACCCCCGGAGTATTTTCGCCAAAGCGAAAGGCAAAAGCAGTGGCGGGACCAGGAGTGGTGCCGGCTAACGCCAGAAGGCCAGGAATTCGATCAGGTCAAGCCCGCGGCGCGCCAGCATCAGCGCGCCTTGCAGATCGTTGAGCATCCAGTCGGCGGCAAGCGCGCCAAGCAGGAAGACCAGAAGGCCGATGGCGACAGAGTTGGTCAATGGCGCCGCCCCCGATCAGAGCAGCGCCTTGACCCTGGCCGCCACTGCCGGTCCGGTCAGTCCGAACTTCTCGAACAGGGTTTCGGCCGGGGCAGAGGCGCCAAAGCCCTCCATGCCAACGAAAGCGGCCTTGCCCTCGCGCCCGCGCTCGCCCAGCAGAAGCCGGTCCCAGCCTTGCCGCACGCCGGCCTCGATGGCGACGCGCACCGGGCCGCCGGGCAGGACGCGCTTGCGCCAGCCCTCGTCCTGTTCGGCGAAAAGCTCCATCGAGGGGACCGAGACGACGCGGGTGCCGATCCCTTCGGCCTCGAGAAGGTCGCGCGCCGCCAGCGCCACCGACACTTCCGAGCCGCTGGCCATCAGCACCGCCTGCCGCTTGCCCCCCGCCTCGGCCAGGACATAGGCGCCGCGCGCAACGAGGTTCGCGTTGGAATGGGCCATGCGCACGGTGGGCAGGTTCTGGCGCGACAGGGCCAGCACGGTGGGCCGGCTGGTGGCGGTCAGCGCAATCTCCCAGGCTTCGGCCGTTTCCACCGTATCGGCGGGGCGGATCACGACCGTGTTGGGCGTGGCGCGCAGCATGGCCAGATGTTCGACCGGCTGATGGGTCGGGCCGTCCTCGCCCAGCCCGATGCTGTCATGTGTCATGACATAGGTGACCGGCACGCCCATCAGCGCCGACAGCCGCATCGAGGGGCGGGCGTAATCGGTAAAGCACATGAAGGTGCCGCCATAGGCGCGCAGGCCGCCATGCAGCGCGATGCCGTTCATCGCCGCCGCCATGCCATGTTCGCGAACGCCGTAATGGATATAGCGGCCCTTGCGGTTGTCGGGCGAAAAGATGCCAAGGTCGGGGGTCTTGGTGTTGTTCGACCCCGTCAGATCGGCCGAGCCGCCGATGGTTTCGGTCATCACCGGGTTGACGACTTCCAGCACCAGTTCCGACGACCGTCGGGTGGCGACCTTGGGCCTGGTTTCGACGGCGTTCTTCTTGAAGGCGCGGATCCTGGCGGCTAGCGCCCTCGGCGCCTCGCCCGAGAGGGCGCGGGTGAACTCGGCCTGTTTCGCCTTCGAGAGTTTGGCGAAGCTTGCCTCCCACCCGGCCCGGGCGGTGGCACCGCGCGCACCCATCGCCTCCCATTCGGCCTTGAGATCGGCGGGGATCTCGAAGGGCCCGTGGTCCCAGCCATAGGCGGCCTTGGTGTCGGCAATCAGCTTGGCATCGGTCAGCGCGCCATGCCCCTTGGCGGTATCCTGCGCCGAAGATCCCAGCGCGATATGCGTCTTGCAGGCGATCATCGAGGGGCGGGGGTCGGCCTTGGCGGCTCGGATGGCCGCGTCGATGGCGTCGGGGTCATGCCCGTCGATGGACTGCACATGCCAGCCGGAGGCGCCAAAGCGCGCCGGCTGGTCGGTCGCGTCGGCGATCGAGACAGGGCCGTCGATGGTGATGTTGTTGTCGTCGAAGAGGACGATCAGATGGCCAAGCTTCTGCATGCCGGCAAGGGCCAGCGCCTCCTGGCTGACGCCTTCCATCAGGCAGCCGTCACCGGCGATGGCATAGGTGTAGTGGTTGACGACAGAGGCACCGTAGCGGGCGCGCAGGTTTTCCTCGGCGATCGCCATGCCGACCGCATTGGCCAGACCCTGACCCAGGGGTCCGGTCGTCGTCTCGATCCCCGGGGCGTGGCCATATTCGGGATGGCCGGCGGTGATCGCACCCCACTGCCGGAAATCCTTGAGCTGCTGCAGCGTCATTTCGGGATAGCCGGTGAGATGCAGGAGCGAATACAGCAGCATCGAGCCATGCCCGGCCGAAAGAACAAAGCGGTCACGATCGGGCCAGGTCGGGGCAGCCGGATCGAAGCGCAGGTGCCGCTCGTAAAGGACGGTCGCTACGTCGGCCATGCCCATCGGCATGCCGGAATGGCCGGAATTGGCGGCAGCGACTGCATCGAGCGTAAGTGTGCGGATCGCGCAGGCCCGGCGCCAATGGGCGGGATGGGCGGCGCGGAGGGCGGCGATATCCAAGAGTGACGTCCTTGTTCAGATGCCGCCCTCAGGTGCGGCGGTTCGACTGCTTCCTTACCAGCCGCGCCACCAAGATCAAGCATGCCGCCTAAGCCGTTCATTCCCAAGGCGCTGTCCCGTCACTCGCGCATTTGCGGGCCGGGGCGGCTTGTCCTAGTGTGAAACCGGGCGGGCACGATTCGTGCCGTCCATGGCCGAAGGTCGGTAGGCCGGGCCGTTCGCACCGCAGGCAGGTGCGTGGGTGGGTTGCAGAATGGTGGCCGGCGTGCGGCTGCGGGGCGGGACAGGCAGATGGACCAGCTTGACGATATCAGGCAACGCATTCTTGGGGCGCTTGCGGCGGTGGATGCGGGGCTTGAGCGGCTTGTCCGGACCGGTGTCGAGGACGCGGAGACCCTGCCCGAGACGACAGCGGTGCCGGACAAACCCGCCGATGCAGACAGCCTTGCCGCAGCACTGGCCGAAGAGCGGACAGTGACGGCGCAACTGGAAGAGCGGATCCGCAGCCTCAAGACCAAGCAGGATCAGCGGCTTGCCGCGCTGGATGGCCAGATCATGCTGCAGCGCGACCGGATCGCCGCGCTGGATGCGGAATTGCAGGGCCTGCGCCAGTCGAATGCCGAATTGCGCGACATTGCAGGTCAGATGCGGGCCGCATTGTCCGAAGGGGTGGCGGAACCGGAACTTGTCAACCGCGCCATGCTGGCCGAGATCGAGGCCCTGCGCGCCACCCGCGCCGCCGACAGGGCCGAGGTCGAGGCGATCATCGGCACGCTTGAGCCGCTGATCGGGGAGGGGAATTGATGCCGCAGGTCGAAATCGTGATCGGGGGCCGCAGCTTCGAGGTCGCCTGTCAGGACGGCGAGGAACCCTTCCTTCGCTCGGCCGCGCGGATGCTGGATATCGAGGCGACCGCGCTCTCCAACCAGATCGGCCGTGTGCCCGAGGGGCGGATGCTGCTGATGGCGGGGCTGATGCTGGCGGACAAGACCGCAGGCCTTGAAGAGCGGCTTTACGAGGCCGAACAGCAGATCTCGGCGCTTTCTGCCCATCTGGCCCAGGTCGAGACGGCCCGCCGCACGGCAAGCGAGGCCGTCACGATCGAGGTCGAGGTGCCGGTCCTGCCCGATGAGGTCAACGCGCTTTTGTCGGAACTGGCCGAGCGGGCCGAGGCTCTGGCTGCAAAGGTGGAGCAGGCGTCACAAGCCTGAGGGCGCGGTTCGTCGTCGCCGGGGACCCGGTCAGACCCGTTTGGCGACAGCAAGACACAGATCGACGAAGGCCTCCATCCGGTCGGCGCGGTGAACTGCGGCGGGCAACCGGATCCGCAGGCCGTCGGGCCCCAGCAGGATCAGCGTCTGCAGCCCCTGCGTGCGGCCGATGCGTTCGTGCCAGGCCACGATCGCCTCGCTGATCGCCGCCAGATCGAGCCTTGCGACCAGATCCTCGGACGAGGCGAACACGCTGAGGTTGTCGGGCCCGGGGCAGGGGCGCAGCGCGGTGACCTGACGGGCCAGATCCTCGCCCATGAAGCGGGCAAGGGCCGTCGACTGCAACCGCTCGAGATCGCCCAGCAGCACGCCCGCCGCCTGCATCATCGCGCGGGGGATGGGGGGGCCGATGGCGACCATGCCTTCGGGGCAGGTCTTTTCGTCGGTGTGGAACTCGGTCGCCTCCAGGCTCTTGCGAGGCCCCCGCCTCGAGGACGTGCGCTGTCGCACCTCGACCTGCCAGCCCATCCCACCCCGCGCAGACAGCCGCAGCACGGCCGGCCTGCCCAGTTTTTCGTCGCTGATCGTAAGGGCCCAGCCCCGCCGGGCGGCCATCGTCTGAAACGCCTCGCGGCTGCGCGCCTGCAGGGTGCCGATGGCATACCAGCCCGCCGCAGCCATCGCCAGCAACACAAGCATGATGCCCAGGGTGGCTCCGACCGCGTTCATCGTCACTTCCGGCGCCCCGGAGAGGGTGGCCGCACGACAAGGCTTTCCCCCGGCATGGCCGGCAGAGCCGATGGCAAATTGTCGCCACGCTGGCCACAAGGGCCGGTGTCGGGATTGGCGGTCACACTGGCTCCGCACGCTATTGGCAGCTGGGGCAAGCATAACCACGGGCCCGCCTTCATTGCCTAGACATGCGGAAGCAGCGTTGCGCAAGAGCCGCGGCACTGTTGCATTCGCGCCAGTCACGCGGCCCGGGGTGCCGTGGCAGGCATGCCCAAGCGGGCCGGCCCCGCGTGCAGGAACCAGGCGCCGGTGGAGGGATCAGGGTGCCGGCGGCGCGATCAGGCGTTGGCGGCCCGGATCTTGTCGGCCGCGTCCTTGTCGTAGGCCACGCCCTTGGCGTCGAACATCTGGTCGAGTTCGCCCGAAAGCGTCATCTCGGTCACGATATCGCAGCCGCCGACGAACTCACCCTTCACATAGAGCTGGGGGATGGTCGGCCAGTCGGAAAACTCCTTGATGCCCTGCCGGACGTCGGCGTCCTCCAGGACGTTCACATCAAGGAAATCGACGCCCATGAAGTTGAGCACGCCCGCCACCCGGCTGGAAAACCCGCATTGCGGCATGGACTTGGTGCCCTTCATGTACAGCACCACGTCGTTTTCGGTGACGATCTGGCGGATGCGGTCGGCGGTCTCGGTCATCTGCGGTCTTTCCAGTTGTTGGGCCGGCGATCATCGTGCCGCAGGCGAATGCGCCGCGGACCACCGGGTTGGTCGTCGTCGTCATCGTCGTCCTTGGTCCGGGCCTGCCGCGCAACAAGCACGACGGCCACGGCCACGATCAGCATGAGCACAAGAAGCGGCATCAGCCCGGCGCCCGTGTCGTCAGGGCCAGCGCATGCAATTCGCCGGCCGGGCCGTCCATCTTGCCCCTGAGCGCGGCATAGACCGCACGCTGCTGCTGCACGCGGTTCAGACCGCGAAAACTTTCGTCGATCACTTCCGCCACGAAATGCGCCCCGTCATCGCCATCCACGCGGATGCGGGCGTCGGGAAAGGCCTCGCGGATCAGGGTTTCGATCTCGGTCGCTGTAATGGGCATGTTCATGTCTCGTGCTACGGGGATCAAGTTAGGCCTCGCCGGGCCCGGCTTCAAGCCGGCGCGGATCGTCCGGTCGGACGCTCCCCGAATGGCCGCGCCGGCGTGGGTGTTCAACGGCGCGTCCCGAAGAGTACCTCCTGCTCGGCCTTGGTCATCGGCCCCGACTTTCGGCGGTCCTGGCCCACGGCCTTGCCCCGGATCACCGCCGGGCGTGCCGCCATGGCCGCAAGCCAGCGCGCAAGATCGGGCTTGTCCTCGAGGCTCTGTTCCTGACGTTCCCACCCCTGCGCCCAGGGCCAGATCGCGAAATCGGCGATCGACAGGAAATCGCCCGCGACCCATGCCTTGCCCGAAAGCTGGCGGTCCAGCACCCCGTAGAGCCGGCCCACCTCGGCGCGGTAGCGGTCCTTGGGATAGGGAAGGTCCTGGGGCGGGTCCATCGTGGGGGCGTAATGCAGGAAGTGATGCGCCTGACCCGCCATCGGCCCCAGGCCGCCCATCTGCCACATCAGCCACTGGTCCACCGCGATCCTGTCCCGCTCGGTCGGCCCGCAGAACTGTCCGGTCTTGCGCGCCAGATACTGCAGGATCGCGCCCGATTCGAAGATCGGGACCGGTGCGCCATCCGGTCCTTCGGGATCTACGATGGCGGGCATGCGGTTATTGGGCGCGATCTTCAGGAAGGCGGGTTCGAACTGTTCGCCGGCGCCGATATCGACGTGATGGACTACGTAGGGCAGCCCCATTTCTTCAAGGGCGATGGTGATCTTCCAGCCGTTCGGCGTTGGCCAGTAGTAAAGGTCGATGGGCGCGGGCATGCGTTTGTCCTTCGGCTTGGTCCTTCAAGCATGGCGCCCCGGCGCGAAAGGGCAAGCCCCCCTGGCGCGGCCCCGCCGCTTGACGCGGTCGGGGCGGGGGCTTAATCCGTTTGGCGTGGCGATTTGTCGACCGGATTGCGGGCCACGTTAAATATGCCGCTAAAGAGGGGAAGGGCGCTCATGGCCCCGATACCCCGCGGGTGTCGGGGTTTTTCATTGCCCGGAGGCGGGCAGAGGGGGCTGGGATGAAGAAGTGGAGCAAGCGGACGCAGGCCGTGCATGGCGGGATCCGGCGCAGCCAGTTCGGCGAGGTCTCCGAGGCGATCTTCCTGACCCAGGGCTTCGTCTACGGATCCGCCGAAGCCGCCGAGGCGCGCTTTGTCGAGGCCGGTCCCGACGAATTCATCTACGCCCGCTACGGCAATCCCACCACGGCGATGTTCGAGGCGCGAATCGCCACCCTCGAAGGGGCCGAGGACGGTTTCGCAACCGCCAGCGGCATGGCCGCGGTCAGCGGCGCGCTGATGGCAAGCCTGCGGGCGGGGGATCATGTCGTGTCCTCGCGCGCGCTGTTCGGGTCGTGCCTCTATGTGCTGGAAGAGGTGCTGACACGCTTCGGCGTGCGGGTGACATTCGTCGACGGCACCGACCTTGCGCAATGGGAAGCGGCGATCACGCCGCAGACCAGGGTCGTGTTCTTCGAAAGCGTCTCGAACCCGACGCTGCAGGTGATCGATATCGCCGCCGTCAGCCGGCTGGCCCATGCGGCCGGCGCCCTGGTCATGGTGGACAACGTCTTTGCCACGCCGGTCTACAGCCGCGCGCTCGAGCAGGGGGCGGATGTGGTGATCTATTCCACCACCAAGCATGTGGACGGTCAGGGTCGCGCACTGGGCGGCGTGATCCTGGGCACGAAGGCCTTCATCCGCAAGACCGTCGAACCCTACATGAAACACACGGGCGGGGCGATGTCGCCATTCACCGCATGGCTGATGCTCAAGGGCCTCGAGACGATGGAGCTGCGCGTTCGGGCGCAGACCGCGGGGGCCGAGGCGCTTGCGCGGGCACTGGTTGCGGACGGGCGGTTCGCGCGGGTGATCTATCCCGGGCTCGAGGGCCATCCGCAGCATGCGCTGGCCATGGCGCAGATGGGGGCCGGGGGGACGGTGCTTGCAGTGGACCTCGGCTCGCGCGAGGCGGCCTTCGCGATGCTGAACCGGTTGCGGATCTGGACGATCTCGAACAACCTGGGCGATGCCAAGTCGATCGCCACCCATCCCGCGACGACGACGCATCAGCGTCTGCCCCTGGACCAGAAGGCCGCGCTGGGGATCACGCCGGGCCTTGTGCGGCTGTCGGTGGGGCTTGAGGATCCCGAGGATCTGCTGTCCGATCTGCTGGGGTAGGGGGGGGGGGGCTGGCAGCCCCCCA
>JAFIEN010000207.1 GCA_020832515.1 Rubellimicrobium sp.
CCGCGGCCTTCGGCAGCCATGGCGATCTTGGCCGGGCCTTTCGCGCCTTTGCGGCGGAGCTTGGGCATTGGGAGATCTTCGGCCATGGGATGTGGGCGGTCACGCTTCGCGACGATGGCACGGCGGTCGGCCTGGTCGGGCCATGGACACCGCCCGACTGGCCCGAGAACGAGATCGGCTGGATGATCCTGGCGCCGGGTCTGGAGGGCAGCGGCGTGGCGACCGAGGCGGCGCGGGCAGCGCTTGCGCATGCGTTCGAAGTGCTGGGGTGGCCGACGGCGGTGAGCTATGTCGGGCCCGGGAACCTGCGCTCGGTCCGGCTGGCCGAGAAGCTGGGAGCGGTGCTGGATCCGCAGGCCACGCAGCCGCGACCGGAGGATCCGGTGCTGGTCTATCGCCATCGCCGGCCTGTCGGGGTTGCGGCATGACGGTCGCGGCGATCCGCCGCTGGACCGCGCCGGTGAGCGGGCCTTGCCGGGATCTGGCGGGCGCCTTGCAGGCGCAGGTGCCGGTCATCGAGACGGCGCGGACGCTGCTGCGGGCCCCGGCGCTTGGGGATTTCGCGGCCTGGGCCGAGATCGCGCTTGGACCGCGGGGGCGGTTCCTCGAGATCGAAGACGCGGACGAGGCCTGGGACGATTTCTGCCGCGGGGTCGCTGTCTGGGCGCTGCGCGGCCATGGCTGGTGGACGGTCGACGACAGGGCAGGGGGCGGGGTGCTTGGCTTCGTGCTGATCGGCTTCGAGCCCGGCGACGAGATGCCGGAACTGGGCTTTCTCTTCCGCGAGGGTGCCGAGGGGCGGGGGCTGGCCTTCGAGGCGGCGGCGGCCGCGCGCGACCATGCCTTCGGCGCGATGGGGATCGAGGACCTCGCCTCCTACACCGATCCGGCCAATGACCGGGCCGCACGTCTGGCCCTGCGCCTTGGCGGGCAGGAGGTGGCGGGGCCCGGGGGGGCGCGCGCCTTTCATTATCATCCGACGACCGGAGGACGGGCATGACCGATGCCATCGCCACCGCCGCAAGCCTGCTGCGCGAACATCGCGAGAGTATCGACAGGCTGGACGCGATCCTTGTCTTCACGCTGGCCGAAAGGTTCAAGCACACCCAGTCCGTGGGCCGGCTCAAGGCAGCGCACGGATTGCCGCCGTCCGATCCCGTGCGCGAGGAGGCGCAGATCGCCCGGCTGACCGATCTTGCGAAACAGGCCGATCTGGACCCTGATTTCGCCAAGAAATTCCTGGCCTTCATCATCCAGGAAGTCATCAAGCACCACGAAAGTCACCATACGTAGGGCGGGGTTCACCCCGCCGCCCCAATGCCATTCAAAGGAGAACGACAATGGCCATGAAGATCCGGCTCGCCCGTGGCGGGTCCAAGAAGCGCCCCCATTATGCGATCGTCGCCGCCGACTCGCGCATGCCCCGCGACGGCCGCTTCATCGAGAAGCTGGGCACCTATGCGCCCTTGCTGCCCAAGGACAGCGAGGACCGCGTGAAGATGGATGTCGAGCGCATCCAGCACTGGCTGGGCCAGGGCGCGCAGCCGACCGACCGGGTGGCCCGCATGCTCGAAGCCGCCGGTGTCGTGCCCAAAACCGCCCGCGCGAACCCGAATAAAGGCGAGCCCGGCAAGGCCGCGAAGGACCGCGCCGAGAAGAAGGCCGCCGCAGCCGCCGCAGCCGCTGCTCCGGCCGAGGACGCCCCGGCCGAGGCGACCGAATAGGCCGGCAAACCGGGGCGCGTATCGGCATGGGCGCAGATCGCATCGTCGTGGGCAGCCTCGCCGGCGCGTTCGGCGTGAGGGGCGAGGTGCGGCTCAAGTCCTTCTGTGCCGAGCCCGCCGATATTGCGCTCTATACCCCCCTCGAGACTGCGGAAGGCCGCATGTTCCGGGTTCTGGTCATCACCGGCCAGGCCTCGGGCGCGCTGGTCGCCCGGATCGAGGGGGTCGAGACGAAAGAACAGGCCGATGCCCTGAGGGGTACCGCCCTCTATGCCTCGCGCGACCGGTTGCCCGGACTTGGCGAGGACGAATTCTATCATGCCGACCTGATCGGACTGCCGGTCCATGACACCGGCGGGGCCGAGCTTGGCCGGGTCAAGGCCGTCTTCGATCATGGCGCCGGCGACCTGCTCGAGGTGCAGGTCGCCGGCAGTTCGGAGACGGTGCTTCTGCCCTTCACGCGCGAGACGGTGCCGACGGTGGATCTTGTGATGGGCCGGATCGTGGCCGACCCGCCCGACGGGGTGTTCTGATCCATGCCGCAGGATGACGAGGACCGCAGTCGCTTCCGGTCTCTGGGGCGAAAGCGGGTGCAGGTCTCGGACCGGCCGCGCGACCTGATGGAGGGGGGCACGCTGGCCGATGTCTGGACGGCGCAGGTCATCACGCTTCTGCCCGAGGCCTTTCCGGGCATCCTCGGCCTGAGCCTGACGGGCCGTGCGCTGGCAGAACGGCTGTGGCAGTTGCAGGTGATCGACCTGCGCCGCTTCGGTGAAGGGCGGCACCGGAATGTCGACGACACGCCGGCCGGCGGCGGCCCGGGCATGGTCATCCGGCCCGATATCATGGCCCGCGCGGTGGACGAGGCGCTGGCCCTTTCGCAAGGTAGGTTGCCGCTGGTCTATCTTTCGCCCCGCGGGCGGCCCTTCGATCAGGCCCGCGCCCGGGCATTGGCGGCGGGGCCGGGGGTGACGTTGATCTGCGGCCGGTTCGAGGGGCTGGACGAGCGGGTGATCGATCATTACGGGATCGAGGAGGTCAGCCTTGGCGACTTCATCCTGACCGGTGGCGAGATCGCTGCGCAGGCCTTGATTGATGCGAGTGTGCGGCTTATACCCCGCGTGCTCGGGAATCATGGTTCCACCGAGGAAGAGTCCTTTTCTCAGGGTCTTCTGGAACATCCCCAGTATACGAAACCCTCCGTCTGGCAGGGTCGCGCGGTGCCCGAGGTGCTTCTGTCGGGTCATCACGCGAATATCGCCCGCTGGCGCAAGGACATGGCCGAAAGGCTGACGAAAGAACGACGACCTGATCTCTGGCGGGCGTATCTTGCGGCGCAAGGTGCGGACCCGGAAGAAGACCGAGAGCTCTGAGGTGTCACCCACGCTGCGGGCCAACCGCAGGCACAGCATAGGAGCGGATCAGATGAACCTGATCGCACAGATCGAGGCGGAGCAGATCGCCGCCCTCGGGAAGGACATTCCCGATTTCAAGCCCGGCGACACGGTACGCGTCGGCTACAAGGTGACCGAGGGCACGCGCTCGCGGATCCAGAATTACGAAGGCGTCTGCATCAGCCGCAAGAACGGGTCGGGCATTGCCGGGTCGTTCACGGTGCGCAAGATTTCCTTCGGCGAGGGTGTGGAGCGGGTGTTCCCCCTCTATTCGACGAATATCGACAGCATCACCGTGGTGCGCCGGGGCAAGGTGCGGCGCGCCAAGCTGTATTACCTGCGCGATCGTCGCGGCAAGTCGGCCCGGATCGCCGAAATGACGAATTACAAGCCCAAGGCCGAAGAGGGGGCAGAGGCATGAAAGCCGATATCCATCCCGATTATCACGTCGTCGATGTGAAACTGGTCGATGGTACCATCGTCCAGATGAAAACGACCTGGGGCAAGGAGGGCGACACGATGACGCTCGACATCGACCCTTCGGTGCATCCGGCCTGGACCGGGGGCGGCACCCGCCTCATGGATACCGGCGGGCGCGTGTCCAAGTTCAAGAACAAATACGCGGGTCTTGGCTTCTGACGTTTCGGCGGGTATCGCCCGTCCTGCCGACGCCGCCCTTCGGGGCGGCGTTTTCGTTTTCGGTGCGGGTTGCGAATGGGGTAAGACCATCCTGTCGCCGATGGCAGGCATCCGAAGGGTGGGCAAGGCCCGCGCGCAGACCCGACCGCACAGGTTACGCCGCGCTGTACATCCCCTCATAGATCGGCATCAGCGTCTCATTCTCGAACAGTGACGATACCGACGTGCCGTTCCAGATATTGAGGATTGCCTGGGCAAAGATCGGCGCGGTCGGCACGATCCGGATGCTGGGCGATGCCACGACCTGCGCTGTCGGCTGGATCGAATCGGTGATCACCAGCGACTTCATGGCCGACTTGCCGATCCGCTCGACCGCCGGGTCCGACAGCACCCCATGGGTGATGTAGGAATGCACCTCGACCGCGCCTTCGCCCATCAGCACCTCGGCCGCCTTGCACAGGGTTCCGGCCGTGTCGCAGATATCGTCGACGATCAGGCAGGTCTTGCCCGCCACTTCGCCGATCACGGTCATCTCGGCGACCTCGCCCGCCTTCTCGCGCCGCTTGTCGACGATGGCCAGCGGCGCGCCGATCCGCTTGGCCAGTTCCCGCGCCCGCGCCACGCCGCCGACATCGGGCGAGACGACCATGAGATTGTCGATCCGTCCCCGGAAATGGTGGAGGATATCAAGGCTGAAGATCGGCGAGGCATAGAGGTTGTCGACCGGAATATCGAAGAAACCCTGAATCTGGGCCGCATGCAGGTCCATGGTCAGCACCCGCTCGATGCCCGACTCCACGATCAGGTTCGCCACCAGCTTGGCCGAGATGGGGGTCCGCGCCTTGGTCCGCCGGTCCTGCCTTGCGTAGCCGAAATAGGGGATGACGGCGGTGATCCGACCGGCCGAGGACCGCCGCAGCGCATCGGCGATGATCAGAAGTTCCATCAGATGGTCGTTCGCCGGTTTCGAGGTCGGCTGGACGATGAACATGTCCTCGCCCCGGACATTCTCGAACACCTCGACGAAGACCTCGCCGTCGTTGAACCGCTCGACCCGCGCATCGACCGGGGTGACGCTGATGCCGCGATGCATCGACATGCGGCGGGCGATGGCGCGACCAAGCGAAGGATTGGCATTGCCCGAGATAAGCTTGGGTTCGGTCATCAGGGCCATGGCAGGGTCCTTCCGGTCACGAGAGCTTGCCGCCGACCGGGCCCAGGGCCGGACGACATGGAATGATCCCGCCTAGCACAAGCCCGCGGGCGCGAAAAGCAAGGCGCGCGCAAAAGGGCGGGCAAAGTGTCGGCATGGTTCGCCGACGGGGCGCCTGTCATCGCAAGCCTGTCCGGCAGGCATCCAGCGAAACGCGACCGTCGTGCCCCGGCATCGGGACGCCGTCCAGTTCAGGCCTGCAGGATGTCGAGAAACCGGTCGATCTCGCTCTCCGGCAGCGACCAGTCGCAAACGAACCGGGCCAGAATCGGTTCGTCGGGGTCGCCCCTGTCGGGATCGTCACCCCAAAGATAGTAATGTGCCCCGGCCGCAAAGGCGCGCCGGTGCAGCCGCCGGGGCAGATGCGCGAAGACAAGGTTCGCGCCCGGCTCCCATTCGATCCGACAGTCGGGGACCTGCCGCAGCCCCGCCACCAGCCGGGCAAGCCGCGCATTCGCCGCCCGCGCCATGTCCAGCCAAAGGTCATCCGTCAGATAGGCCAGCATCTGGGCCGACAGGTAGCGATGCTTGGAAAACAGATGCGCGCCCCGCTTGCGGCGCAGCTCGAATTCCTGCGCGCGCGCGGGATCGAAGATCACGCAGGCCTCGACCCCCATCAACCCGTTCTTCGTGCCCCCGAAGCTGACCGCATCCACCCCGACACCCTGCGTCATCTCGCCTGCGGCACATCCCAGGGTGACCAGCGCATTGGCGAAGCGTGCCCCGTCCATATGGAAGGGCAGTCCGAACTCCCGCGCCAGCGCACCGATCGCGCGAAGCTCGGCCAGGGTGTAGACCGTGCCCTTCTCGGTCGCCTGTGTCAGGCTGACCGGCCCCCGCTGCGGACCATGCACGCCGCGCGTCTCTTCGGCCTCGATGGCGCGGCGCAGCGCGGGCACGGTCAGCTTGGCATCCTCATCCGGCACCAGCGTCAGTTTCGCGCCTCCGGTAAAGAACTCGGGCGCGTTGCATTCGTCCTCGTGGATATGGGCCATGGGTGTGCAGAAGATCGTCTCCCACGGCCTTGAGAGCGTAGCCAACAGCAGCGAATTGGCGGCCGTCCCGGTCGCCACCAGATAGACCGCCGCCTCGGGCGCGCCAAAGACCGTGCGGATCCTCTCGCGCACCTCGTCCATCAGCGCATCAGCCCCATAGGCGGGCGCGTGATCCGTATTGGCCTGCGCGATGGCCTCGATCACCTTGGGATGGGCGGGGCCGGCATTGTCCGAGGCGAAGAACATGTCAGAGCGGCTCCTCGATGATGTGATCTTCCCAGTCGTCCTCGGCCACCTCGAATTCCGGCAGCGTCATACCCCGGACCGAGACACCGGCCTGGTGCACGCTTTCGGGATCGCCCGAGACAAGGGGATGCCAGTCGTAAAGCGGCCGCCCCTCGTGGCGCAGGCGATAGGCGCAGGTCTGCGGCAGCCAGTAAAGGTTCTTCGCCAGCGTCGCGGGCGTCAGCACGATGCATTCGGGCACGAACTGGTGGCGGATCGGATATTGCGCACAGCGGCAGGTGTCGTTGTCCAGAAGACGGCAGGCGACGCGCGTCAGTGCAACCTCGCCCGTTTCCTCATCCTCAAGCTTGTTGAGGCAGCATTTGCCGCAGCCGTCGCACAGCGCCTCCCATTCGGGGCGGGTCAGCTTCTCCAGCGGGAACCGCTCCCAGAAGCGCGGGCGCAAGGTGTCAGACATCAGCAAGGATCGCGCGGGCGCGGTCACAATCCGCGCCCATCTGGGTGATGAGTGCGCTCAGGCTGTCGAATTTCAGTTCGGGCCGCAGGAACTCGACCAGCGCGACCGAGAGGGTGGTCCCGTAGAGATCGCCCTTGAAGTCGAACAGGAAGCTTTCGCAGTTGGGTAGGTTTTCCCCGAACATCGGCCTGACCCCGATCGAGGCGGCTCCGTCGTAGCTGCCCCGGTGCGGCCCGTCCAGCACATCGACCTTGACGGCGTAGACCCCGAAGCGGGGCGGGTGCAGGCCGGTGATCGACATGTTGGCCGTCGGATAGCCAAGGTCGCGCCCGCGCTGGTCGCCCCGGATCACCTCGCCCTCGATCCGGTGCCAATGGCCCAGCATGGCGGCGGCATCGCCCGGGCGGCCTTCCGTCAGCGCCAGCCGGATCGCGGTCGAGGAGACAGCCCCCCCGCCGATGTCCAGAAGCGGGGTGACGGTCACGCCAAAGCCCATCTCTGCGCCAAAGCGGCACAGGTCTTCGGCGGTGCCGCTCCGGCCCTTGCCGAAACAGAAGTCCGCACCCACCACGACATGGGCAAGGCCGAGTTGCTCGGACAGGATACGACTTGCGAATTCCTGCGCGGAAAGACTGGAAAGGGCCGTGTTGAAGGGAAGTTCGTACAGTTTCTCAACCCCGAGCTTTTCCAGCCGATGCGCCCGCGCGCCTGCGTTCATCAACCGGAAGGGCGGCGCATCCGGGATGAAGACCTGCCGCGGATGGGGTTCGAATGTCACTATGCCAAGGGGGGCGCTGGCCATTGTCGCGGCCTCGCGGGCAAGGTCGATCACCGCGCGGTGGCCCAGGGGGACGCCGTCGAAATTGCCCATGGCAAG
>JAFIEN010000208.1 GCA_020832515.1 Rubellimicrobium sp.
GGTCGCGGGCATCACGCCCGAGATCATGCAGAAGGCGATGGAACAGGCCAAGGCCGGCCGTCTGCACATTCTGGGCGAGATGGCCAAGGCGCTGACCACGGCCAACGACTTCTCGGTCCACGCGCCACGGATCGAGACGATGCAGATCCCGACCGACAAGATCCGCGAAGTGATCGGTTCGGGCGGCAAGGTCATCCGCGAGATCGTCGAGGTTTCGGGTGCCAAGGTCGACATCAACGACGACGGTGTGATCAAGATCGCCTCGCCCAACGGCGACTCGATCAAGAAGGCCTATGACATGATCTGGTCGATCGTGGCCGAACCCGAAGAGGGCGGCGTCTACAAGGGCACGGTCGTCAAGATCGTCGACTTCGGCGCCTTCGTGAACTTCTTCGGCAAGCGCGACGGCCTTGTCCATGTCAGCCAGATCGAGGCCCGCCGCCTGAACCATCCGTCGGATGTGCTGAAGGAAGGGCAAGAGGTCTGGGTCAAGCTTCTGGGCTTTGACGACCGCGGCAAGGTGCGGCTGTCGATGAAGGTGGTCGATCAGGCCACCGGGCAGGAAATGCCAAAGGAAGAGGCCGCCGCCGACTAGGCGCGCGCGATTTCCGTCCGGCGGGACGGACCGAATATGCCGACAGGCCCCGGACCCCGTCCGGGGCCTGTCTCCTTTAGTTGATTGGAAAAACGGGCGCGATTGACGTTTTACCCTTGTGCGGTCCTGCTGCCGGACCGATTCGCTGCCTGGGGAAGACTTATGCTGACGCGTCGCCACTTCATCGCCACCTCTGCCGCCGCCATCGCCGGAGGCCCTGCTCTTGCACAATCGGCCGGGCCGCTGCAGCTGGACGTGACGCCCGAGATGCTGTCCGAGCCGCTTCGCCTGCCGCCCGATTTCGAGGGAGACTTCGAAATCCCGGCCCGGTTCCGCGCGCGGATCGTACCGGTGCAGCCGGGCTTGCCTCTCTATTCGATCCACATCATCCCCGAGAGCTTTCATCTCTACTTCATCCTGCCCTTCGACCGCGCGATCCGTTACGGCGTTGCGGTCGGGCAAGAGGGGCTGGGCTGGCGGGGTTCGGCCGTGATCGCGCGCAAGGCGCAATGGCCAGGCTGGCGCCCGACCGATTCGATGATCGAACGCAATCCGGCGCTCGAACGCTATGCCGATGGCATGCCCGGCGGGCCGAACAATCCGCTTGGCGCGCGCGCGCTCTATTTCTACCAGAACAACCGCGACACGGCGATCCGCGTGCATGGCACGACAGAACCCGCCAGCATCGGCAGACAAGCATCGAATGGCTGCTTTCGCATGTACAACAGCCATGTGATCGACCTGTACGAACGGACCCCGGTCGGCGCGCTGGCCTTTGCCTACTGAACCCTCGCTGCAACATCGGGGCCGAAACACGAACCCGCCGCAGATCGGCAATGGGGCGTTCAGGCTTTCGTGGTAAATTCGGACGCAAGAAACTTCGGGCAGTGAGTCTATCATGATAACAAGACGGAAATTCGTCGCTGCGACGGCAAGCCTTGCGCTCGCATCGCCCGCCATCGCCCAGACAGTCGTCAGGATCCCGCGTGATTTCCTGCCGACCGAGATCGAGGTAAATGCCGACGCCCCTGCCGGCATCATCTATGTCCAGACCGCCGAGACGCGCCTTATCCTGACCCTGGGCGAAGGACGGGCGATCCGTTACCGTGTGGCGGTCGGGGCCGAAGGCCGTGCCTTCAAGGGGATGGCCGTTGTCGCGCGCAAGGCGGAGTGGCCCTCCTGGAGGCCGACCCGCAGCATGATCCAGCTCGAGCCCGAGGTTTATGGCCCCTTCGCTGCGGGGCTGCCGGGCGGGCATGAGATGAACCCGATGGGCGCGCGCGCCCTGTACCTTTACCAGAACGGTCGCGACACGCTTTACCGGATCCATGGCACACCGCAGCCCTGGACGATGGGTCAGGCCTTCTCATCGGGCTGCATTCGTCTGATCAATGACCACATGATCGACCTTTATGGCCGGGTCCCTGTCGGCACGACCGTCGTCGTGACCTGAAACCCCCGTCCTGCGCGGGTATGCATGTGCTTGCGCTGCCGCAGGCATAGGGATGCCGGTGCGCATGATATCCGACGTGCGCCTCGGCAAGTGCGGAGGCAAACTCGCCGAACCGCCGGTGTCGGTCATCCTCCGGCCGATGTCGCGGGGCAGCGGTCCGATGTCGCTGTCCGGGGATATGGACATGCCGGGTCCGGCAGGCCAAGTCAGGCCAGGGACGCCGGCATCCGGCACGACACCGAGGGAGAGACCGATGATCGTCAGACGTGAATTCTACATTGGCGGACGCTGGAGCGCACCGCTTGACGGGCGCGACCATACCGTCATCCACCCCTCGACCGAAGAGGGCTGCGCCGTCATCTCGCTTGGCGGCAAGGCCGATACGGATGCCGCCGTCGCCGCCGCCAAGGCTGCCTTTCCTGCCTGGGCCGCGACCGACCCGGCCGAAAGATATGCGCTGTGTGAACGGATCCTCGCGCAGTACAAGGCCCGGTTCGAGGAACTTGCCCAGGCGATCAGCGTGGAGATGGGCGCGCCCATCGACATGGCTCGCAACAGCCAGGCCCCCTGCCTGCCCTGGCATCTCGAGAATTTCCTGACCGCGTTCAAGCAGATCGAGTTCATCCGCCCCCTTGGCCCCCATGCCCCGAACGACCGGATCGCGCTGGAACCCATCGGCGTGGTGGGCCTGATCACGCCGTGGAACTGGCCGATGAATCAGGTCACGCTCAAGGTGATCCCGGCGCTGCTGGCGGGCTGCACCGTGGTGCTCAAGCCTTCGGAACAGGCGCCGCTTTCGTCGATGCTGTTTGCCGAATTCGTCCACGACGCCGGCGCACCGGCGGGTGTGTTCAATCTTGTGAACGGCGATGGCCTCGGAGTGGGCACGCAACTGTCCGAGCACCCGGATGTCGAGATGATCTCCTTCACCGGCTCGACCCGCGCGGGCAAGGCGATCTCGCGCGCGGCGGCCGAAACGCTCAAGCGGGTAACGCTGGAACTGGGCGGCAAGGGGGCGAACCTGATCTTCGCCGATGCCGACGAGGCCGCCGTCAGGCGCGGCGTTAAGCATTGCTTCAACAACTCGGGCCAGTCCTGCAACGCCCCCAGCCGGATGCTGGTCGAGCGCAGCTATTATGACGAAGCGGTCGAGATCGCCCGCCAGACCGCCGAGGAAACCCGTGTCGGCCCCTCCTCCGAACCGGGCGGCCATATCGGCCCGGTGGTGAACAAGACCCAGTGGGACAAGATCCAGAGCCTGATCGAATCGGGTATCAAGGAAGGTGCGCGCCTTGTCGCGGGCGGTCCGGGCCTGCCCGAGGGGTTCAACAAGGGCTATTTCGTGCGCCCTACGGTCTTTGCCGATGTCAAACCCGGCATGACGATCGAGCGGGAAGAAATCTTCGGGCCGGTCCTGTCGATCATCCCCTTCGACACCGAGGAAGAGGCGATCCGCATCGCCAATGACACGCCCTATGGCCTGACGAACTACGTGCAAAGTCAGGACGGCGAGCGGCGCAACCGCCTTGCCCGTCAGCTTCGCTCGGGCATGGTCGAAATGAACGGAAAGTCGCGCGGCGCGGGGGCGCCCTTCGGGGGCGTCAAGGCCTCGGGCCGGGCGCGCGAAGGGGGCGTCTGGGGGATCGAGGAATTCCTTGAGGTGAAGGCAATCTCGGGCTGGGGGTGATCGGTCCTGGGCGCGTGTGGCTGGTCGAACCTGCCACCTGACAGGGCCAAGTCACGCGCCCCTGACATGGCACTGCTCAAACGAAAGCGGGCATCCCCGAAGGGATGCCCGCAAGACTGTCGGCTGACCGGGTTTCCCCGGCGCGCCCCTTAGCAGGAGTAGTAGTATTTGTACTCGACCGGGTGGGGCGTGTGTTCGAAGGCGTAGACCTCTTCCCACTTGAGCGCCATGTAGCCCTCGAGCTGGTCCTTGGTGAACACGCCGCCTGCAAGCAGGAACTCGTGATCCGCCTCAAGGCTTTCAAGCGCCTCGCGGAGTGAACCGCAGACCGTCGGGATCGCCGCCAGTTCTTCGGGCGGCAGATCGTAAAGGTCCTTGTCCGAGGACGGACCCGGGTCGATCTTGTTCTTGATCCCGTCGATGCCCGCCATCAGCAGGGCGGCGAAGCACAGATAGGGGTTGGCCGACGGATCGGGGAAACGGGCCTCGACGCGCTTGGCCTTGGGGCTTTCGGCCCACGGGATCCGGATGCAGCCCGACCGGTTGCGCGCCGAATAGGCCCGCAGCACGGGTGCCTCGAAGCCCGGGATCAGGCGCTTGTAGCTGTTGGTGCCGGGGTTGGTGAGCGCGTTCAGCGCCTTGGCATGCTTGAGGATGCCGCCGATGTAGTAGAGCGCCTCCTGGCTCAGATCGGCATACTTGTCGCCGGCGAAGAGCGGCTTGCCGTCCTTCCAGATCGACATGTTCACATGCATCCCCGACCCGTTGTCGCCCGCGATGGGCTTGGGCATGAAGGTCGCGGTCTTGCCATAGGCGTCGGCGACGTTGTGGATGATGTACTTGTATTTCTGGATCTCATCCGCCTGATGCGTCAGCGAACCGAAGATCAGGCCAAGCTCGTGCTGCGAGGAGGCGACCTCGTGATGGTGCTTGTCCACCTTCATGCCGATGCGCTTCATCGTCGACAGCATTTCCGAGCGCAGGTCCTGCGCATGGTCGATCGGGTTGACCGGGAAGTAGCCGCCCTTCACGCCGGGGCGGTGGCCCATGTTGCCCGATTCGTATTCGGTATCGCTGTTCCAGGCGCTATCGATGCCGTCGACCTCGAAGCTGACCTTGTTCATGGCAAGCGAGTAGCGGACGTTGTCGAAGACGAAGAACTCGGCCTCGGGTCCGAAATAGGACACATCGCCGATCCCGCTCGATTTCAGATATGCCTCGGCCTTCACGGCAGTGCCGCGGGGGTCGCGGTCGTAGGGTTCCATCGTGTCGGGTTCGACGATGTTGCAGTGCACGCAGATCGTCTTTTCCGCGTAGAACGGATCGACATAGGCGCTTGCCGGGTCGGGCATCAGCTTCATGTCCGACTGGTCGATGGACTTCCAGCCGGCCACGGACGAGCCGTCGAACATGAAGCCTTCGTCGATGAAATCCTCGTCCACCAGATCGGCGACGACGGTGACATGCTGCAGCTTGCCGCGCGGATCGGTGAAGCGAATGTCGACGTAATCCGCCTCCTCGTCCTTGATAAGCTTGAGAAGCTTGTCCTTGCTCATGTGCTGGTTCCTCTTGTCTGGAAATGTAGTGAAGGGCCGTGCCCTAAAGCGCGTCCTCGCCCGATTCGCGGGTGCGGATGCGGATCGCCTGCTCGATCGGCGAGACAAAGATCTTGCCATCCCCGATCTTGTCGGTCTTGGCGGCGGTGATGATCGCGTCAATCGCCGCTTCGACCTGGTCGTCGGCCAGGACCACCTCGATCTTTACCTTGGGCAGGAAATCAACGACATATTCCGCGCCCCGGTACAGTTCGGTGTGACCCTTCTGGCGGCCAAAGCCCTTGACCTCGACCACAGACAGGCCCTGCACGCCGACGTCCTGAAGCGCTTCCTTCACCTCGTCGAGCTTGAACGGCTTGATGACCGCTTCGATTTTTTTCATCGCGCACGACTCCTTGCTTGGCCTTATGCGGCGTGAGACCACTAATGCCGATCAGGGACAATTCACGGCCCGGGGCGCCGGTCTGCCGCCCTGCGGATTCACAGCAGTTAGTCTTTAAAACGGGCAGTGTGATCAATTTATGGGCGATATGGAAACCTCGGGCGATCAGAACGTGGGCGAAGTCCTGTCATCCGCCCAGATGCGCGGCATCGAAGCGGCAGCGATTGCTGCGGGGCAGGTCACCGGCCTTGAACTGATGGAGCGGGCGGGCAGGGGCGTGGTCGGGGCGGCGCTGGCGCGCTGGCCCGCTCTGGCCAAGACACCAGGATCGGCGGTCATTCTCTGCGGGCCCGGCAACAACGGGGGAGATGGCTTCGTGATCGCCCGCCTTCTGGCCGGGCGGGGCTGGACGGTTCGCTGCCTTCTTCTGGGTGACCCTGCGACATGTCCTCCCGATGCGGCGGCGAACATGAGGCGCTGGTCCGCGATCGGGCCGACCCATGCGCTGGACGATCCCGACCACGGTGTCACCCGCGGATTCGCCCCCGAAGATGTGCCCGACCTGATCGTCGACGCGCTCTTCGGCACGGGGCTGACCCGGCCGCTGACGGGTCTTGCCGCAGACGCCCCCGCCGCCATCGGCCACTGGATGACGCGGCTGATGCGGCGGGTGCCGGTGGTTGCGGTCGATCTGCCCTCGGGCCTGTCGGCCGATACGGGGCGCAATCTGGGCTGTGGCCTGTCCGCCGATCTGTCGGTCACCTTCCATCGCCCCAAGCTTGGCCATTATCTGGCCGAGGGGCCGGGGCTTTGCGGCGACCTTGTCGTGGTCGATATCGGCTTGTCGCCACCGGGCCGCGGCACTGCGCCCGCCGCCGATGTCGTGCAACTGGCCCGGCCCGAGCGGCATTGGCTTGTCAAGCGGGTGGGGCACAAATACGCCCACGGGCATGCGCTGATTCTGGCTGGGGGCCCGGGCGAGGGTGGCGCTGCGCGGCTGGCGGCGCGTGGCGCGCTGCGGATCGGGGCGGGGCTCGTGACGCTTGCCTGCCCGATGACGGCATTGCCCGAGAATGCCGCGCGGCTGGATGCGATCATACTGCGGCCCGTCGATGACGCAACGACGCTTGAGCGTCTGCTGGACGACAGCCGCTACACCGCGCTTTGCCTTGGCCCGGGGATGGGGGTCGAGCGGGCAGCGGCTCTGGTGCCGGTCGCGCTGCGTTCGGGCCGCCCTGTCGTCCTGGATGCCGATGCGCTGACGGCCGTTGCCGGTGATCCGCGGCGGCTGTTCGAGATGCTGCACGAGGGATGCATCCTGACGCCGCATGGCGGCGAATTCGGCCGGCTTTTCGGCGATCTTGCTGCGCGGCTGGTGGATGGCGGGGATGAATTGTCCAAGGTCGATGCGGTGCGGGCAGCGGCGAAACGGGCTGGCGCGACGGTTCTGCTCAAGGGGCCGGATACGGTCATCGCCGCGCCGGATGGGCGGACCTGTCTCAACGCGGCGGTCTATGACAGGGCCGCCCCCTGGCTGGCGACAGCGGGATCGGGCGATGTTCTTGCCGGGTTCATGGCAGGTCTGCTGGCGCGCGGGGTGCCGCCCCTTCCAGCCGCCGCCAACGCGGCCTGGCTGCATGTGGACTGCGCGCGATCCGCATCGCCGGGGCTGATTGCAGAGGACCTGCCCGAGGCCTTGCCGGAAGTCTTGCGCCGTCTGGGCCTGTAACCCGGCCGGTCGGCGGAAATGTGGGCCAATTTACGCCCCTGCGGCGTGGGGGGCGGGGTGTGCGGGGCGGGGCGGCCGGGCCCCCCAGCACCCACCCCCC
>JAFIEN010000209.1 GCA_020832515.1 Rubellimicrobium sp.
GGTCGATGCGATGCGGCGCGAGCTCAACAAGCTCGATATCGCCGGCGTCGTCGTCATCGGCGAGGGCGAGCGGGACGAGGCCCCGATGCTTTACATCGGCGAGGAGGTGGGCACCGGCGAAGGGCCGGCGGTGGACATCGCGCTCGACCCGCTGGAGGGTACGACGCTGACCGCCAAGGACATGCCCAATGCGCTGGCCGTGATCGCCATGGGGCCGCGCGGGAGCATGCTGCATGCGCCCGACGTCTATATGGACAAGCTCGCCATCGGCCCCGGCTTCAAGCGCGGGGTGGTGACGCTGGCCATGTCGCCCGCCGAGCGCGTCTCGGCGCTGGCCGCGGCCAAGGGATGCTCGACGACCGACATCACCGTCTGCGTCCTCGACCGCCCCCGGCATGAGGAGATGATTGCCGAGATCCGCTCGACCGGGGCCGCGATCCGGCTAATCACGGATGGTGATGTGGCCGGTGTCATGCATTGCGCCGAACCCGATCTGACGGGGATCGACATGTACATGGGCTCGGGCGGGGCGCCCGAGGGCGTGCTGGCGGCGGCCGCGCTGAAATGCATGGGCGGGCAGATCCTGGGCAAGCTGACCTTCCGCAACGACGAGGAACGCGCCCGCGCCAAGGCCGCCGGGATTACCAATCCCGACCGCGTCTATACCCGCGACGACATGGTCACCGGCGACGTGATCTTTGCCGCGACCGGCGTGACCGACGGCAGCCTTGTCCCCGGCATCAAGCGCGAGGTGGGCTATGTCACGGTCGAGACGATCCTGATGCGCTCCAAGACCGGATCGGTGCGGCGGATGACCTATCGCAACCCGGTGAAATGAGCGGCGCGGACCAAGCGCCCTTCCTCGGCGTGAGCCACTCCGTCACCGGCCGCCGCTGGATCGGCCCGACCGATGCCGAGGACCGCGCGACAGAGGCCCTTGTCCAGGCGACCGCCCTGCCCGAAGCGCTTTGCCGCATCCTTGCCCGGCGGGGCGTGGCGGCACAGGAGGTCGAGGGGTTCCTCCAGCCCCGGTTGCGCGACATGCTGCCCGATCCGCTGTCCTTGCGCGACATGGGGCTGGCGGCGGAAAGGTTCCTTGCGGCCGTCAAGCGGCGCGAGCGGATCGCCGTCTTCGGCGATTACGACGTGGACGGCGGCGCGGCTTCGGCGCTGATCCTGACATGGCTGCGCGCGATGGGCCGGCCTGCCACGCTCTATATCCCCGACCGGATCGACGAGGGTTATGGCCCGAACGAGCCCGCCATGGCGGGGCTGGCCAAGGACCATGACCTGATCCTCTGCGTTGATTGCGGGACGCTGTCGCACGGGCCGATCGCGGCGGCGAAGGGGGCGGATGTGATCGTCCTCGACCACCATCTGGGGGCCGAGGAACTGCCCCCCGCCCTGGCCGTGGTGAACCCGAACCGGCAGGACGAGGACGGGTCGCTGGGCCATCTCTGCGCGGCCTCGGTCGTGTTCCTGATGCTGGTCGAGGCGAACCGGCGGCTCAAGGCCGAAGGTGCGGCCGGGCCGGATCTGATGGCGATGCTCGATCTGGTGGCGCTGGCCACCGTGGCGGATGTGGCCCCGCTGACCGGCGTGAACCGGGCGCTGGTGCGGCAGGGGCTGGCGGTGATGGGCCGTCGCGCCCGGCCGGGGCTGGTGGCGCTGGCCGATGTCGCCCGCCTTGATCAGGCGCCTTCGGCCTATCATCTGGGCTATATCCTTGGGCCAAGGGTCAATGCAGGCGGTCGGATCGGCCGGGCCGATCTGGGCGCGCGGCTCTTGTCCACCGCCGACCCGGCCGAGGCGGGCGCGCTGGCCGAAATGCTCGACCGTCTCAACACCGAGCGGCGCGAGATCGAGGCCGCCGTGCGCGACGCGGCGCTGGCACAGGCCGAGGAACGGGGCACCGACGGCCCCCTTGTCTGGGCTGCGGGCGAAGGCTGGCACCCGGGCGTCGTGGGCATCGTCGCGGCCCGGCTGAAGGAGGCGACGAACCGCCCCGCCGTCGTGATCGGCTTCGAGGGGGATCTGGGCAAGGGGTCGGCCCGCTCGGTCGCCGGCGTCGATCTGGGTGCTGCGATCCAGCGGCTGGCGGCCGAGGGCCTGCTGGAAAAGGGGGGCGGCCACCGGATGGCGGCAGGGCTGACGGTGCGCCGCGGCACCCTTGATGCGGCGATGGCCCGCCTGGCCGAATTGCTGGCCCGACAGGGCGCGGGCGCGGGCGGGCCCGAGGACCTGCGGATCGATGCCCTTCTGATGCCGGGGGCGGCGACTGTCGCCCTGATCGACGAAATCGACCAGGCCGGCCCTTTCGGCGCAAGCGCCCCCGCCCCCCGCTTTGCCTTTCCCGATCTTGAGCTGCGCCACCTGCAGCCGGTCGGCGACGGCCATCTCAAACTGTCGCTCGGCGACGGTCTGGGCGCCCGCCTCGAGGCAATCGCCTTCGGCGCGCGCAAGGGCCCTCTTGGTCCCTTCCTCGAGGGCCGCGCCGGCCAGCGCCTGCATGCGGCGGGGCGCCTTGAGGTCAACCACTGGCAGGGCCGCAAGTCGGTGCAACTGCGCCTCGAAGACGCGGCACCGGCCCGGCCGCCCCGCTAGCCGGCCCGGAGGGGCGGTTTTCCCGCGCGGGTCCAAGCGCGCCCCGGGGCGCACAGGGGCGCACAGGGCGAAAGATTTTCGCTTCCTCCCTCTTGCCCTCTTCGCCGGCTTTGCATAAGACCACGCCACCGAAGTGGCCCGTTCGTCTATCGGTTAGGACGTCAGGTTTTCAACCTGAAAAGAGGGGTTCGACTCCCCTACGGGCTGCCATTTATCCTTGTAATACATTGATTTTGCAAGGATGTCACAAAACCCCATCCTCCGCCTGATCATTGCCCAGGGTTCGCGATGGTGCAGCATGGCACCTCGAAAGCTTGGAAACGATCACGCGAACGTTGGGACCCAGCCAGCCCTAAGCGTGGGCGGCCGTACATGGTTGTCGTCAAGGTGCAAGGGACGCCATGGACAGCAAGCAACTTGCCCACGAACTGAAAGCCGGAAAGGTCGAGCTTCCGCTAAAGCCCATACACCGCGATGCGATGCTTGACCTTGTTCTTGCATGGGGAACACTCGACGGGGCCCTGGCAATGCTTCTGGCGGACATCATGAGGCTTCCATATCACGAAGCCGCCGACACTATCGGCAAACAAGGCGGCTCAGGCAAGCTGGCCGAAATGATCCGGCTGATCAGACAAAGCGATTCTGCGAAAGATGCAGTCAAGTTCTTGAAGAAGCACAAGAACCTATATGAACGATATTCGAAACCAAGGAACAGGATAGCCCACGGGCATTGTGCAGGGTATCTCCTGGCTGATGAAAACTACGTCGTTTTCGTAGTATTCGAACGCGTTGGTCACGAAGACCTGGCCGTTGACGCCGTTCCGGTGGAAGAAATGGAACGTGCAACCAGATGGGGCAAAGAGTTCGCAGCATTCATCGTCCAAATGGGGCGTCGATGATGTGACCGCCCCCAACGACAACTCTGTGCCAGGGTGGGGCTGCACGATGCCCCCCCGATCCTCAGCGAGGGATCAGATAGTCGGCCGAGACATAGCCCCTCACGTTCGGCCAATCCGCAAGGTCGATGCGACACCACAATTGCCCCGCCTCTGTCACACAGCTTCGGCGCGTGACGGCGGTGCCCTCGGGCAGGCCAAGGATGACGGCAAAGCCCAACCCCGGGCCGGCCCGCATCCGGAGGAACTCCTCGCCACGGAGGTTTCCAACCGTCTCGGACCCGGCGCCGCCGGTGCTGATGCCGGTGCCTGTGGTACAGCCGGCAAGCAAGGCCAGCAGGACAAGCGAAAGGGCGCGGGTGCTCAGGTTCTTCATGCGTGCTCCGCCTGGCAGGATGGGCCGACCGGGAAAGGTGCGGCCCTGCGATCATGCCATGGCCGGCGCCGCTCGTGCACCCCCATCGTGCAAGATCGGGCCTCTCTTGCAGTCGACCCACGGACAATGGTCCGAAGCGTCTGGGGTCAGGCGCCGATCCGGTGCAGGGTCCTGAAGCGGTGCATGTCGTCGAAGGCGCAGAACTCGACCGGGCCCAGCGCGATGATCGCGGCCCTGTGCCGAAGCCGCTCATGCACATGGTCGGACAGATCCTGCGCCGCCCGCGCCTCGGCCGCGGTCAACCAGCGGGTGTTGTAGGCCAGCGTGATGTGAAACCGGTAGGTGTCGAAGTCGGGCCGACGGATCCCTGTCGCCTCGCGCAGGGTGTTGCGGACCGACCACAGGGTTGTGCGATCCGCCTCGGCCGCGCCGTCCACAAGGACGCAGAAACCACCGAAGATGCCGAGGGGCGCGATGGTGACCGATTGCGGCAGGGACAGGGCCTGTGCCTTGGCCAGCCAGCGGTCGGTGACCGCGTCCACGGGCGTGTCGGGGTCGGTGCCTTCGGGCCAGCGGGCATCCGTCCGGCAAGCATCGCAGATGCCCCCGAACACTGTCATGTGAAAGCTCGGGGGCGGCATGAAGGTATATGCCCCTGCCGGCAGGCCCGCCCTCAGCGCTGCCTGTGCCTCGGTCAGGGCGTCGAAGGCCTCGGACGCCGGGTCGATATGGCAGATGAAGGTGTTGCCGCGATAGCTCAGCACCTCGCCCGTGGCCGAAAACTTGGATCCTACGGATACGGGCAGCGCGCCCGCATCCAGCCGCCCCGTCATCCAGTCCAGCGCCCGCGCGCGCCAGTCGCCGCTCATGCCACGTGCAGCCGCGCCGCGGCACGTGCCTGCAGCGCCGTATCGGCGGTCAGGCTGCGGGTTGTGGTGGCGTCGAACAGGTGGACAGACGCCTCGGGGATCGCCAGCGTCACATCCTGCCCGACGGTGAAGTCGACCTTCTGGTCGGAATGCACCGTGACCGGCTGGCCGTCATGCAGGAAGTGATAGAGCCGGGCCGAGCCAAGCTCTTCGGCGAAATCGAAGGCGGCGGTCATGCCGGGCTGGCCGGGCTGGGCCAGACCGATCTGTTCGGGGCGCAGGCCAACCTGCACCCGCAACCCGTCATGGCCGCGGGCCGCCTCGGGCGTGATGGCCAGCCGGGCGCCACCGTCGATCAGGACGGCGCGCTGCGCCTCGGTTATCCGACCGGAGAGGAAGTTCATCGCAGGGCTGCCGATGAAGCCCGCGACATAGGTGCTTGCGGGATGCAGATAGACATCCTCGGGCGTGCCCACCTGTTCGATCGTGCCCTTGTTCATGATGACCATGCGGTCGGCCAGCGTCATCCCTTCGTGCTGGTCATGGGTGACGAAGACGCTGGTCGCCTTGATCCGGTTGTGGATGCGGCGGATCTCGTGGCGCATCTGGGTGCGCAGCTTCGCATCGAGGTTCGAGAGCGGCTCGTCGAACAAGAAGACCTTTGGCTCGCGGATGATGGCGCGGGCCATGGCCACGCGTTGACGCTGGCCGCCCGAAAGCTGCCCCGGCTTGCGATCGAGGAATTCTCCCAGGCCCACGCTGCCCGCGACGCGCGTCACCTTTTCCAGCCGGTCGGCCTTGTTCATGCCCGCGACCTTGAGCGCATAGCCGATGTTGTCGGCGACACTCATATGCGGATAGAGCGCGTAGTTCTGGAACACCATCGCACAGCCGCGGTGGCGGGGCTCCAGTTCGTTGACGACCTTGCCGGCGATCGCGATCTCGCCGCTGGTGATGGCTTCGAGCCCCGCGATCATCCGCAGAAGCGTGGACTTGCCGCAGCCCGAAGGGCCAAGGATCACGACGAATTCGCCGTTGCGGATATCAAGGCTCACGCCGTGGACGACCTCGTCCTTGCCATAGGCCTTGCGCACGTCCCGGATCGAGATGTCGGCCATTGCTCCCTCCTATTTGTCGGTGTTGATGAGGCCGCGCACGAACCAGCGCTGCATGAAGATCACGACCAGGATCGGCGGGATCATGATCAGAAGGGTCGCGGCCATCGCCAGATGCCAGGTCGGCGCGCCGCCGCCCGTGGTCAGCTGGTTGGGGATGAGCGTGCGCAGTTCGACCGCGACCATGCCGTAATTCGCCCGGTCGGTGATGATCAGGATGGGCCAGAGATACTGGTTCCAGGAATAGACGAACATGATCGTCGCAAGGGCCGCCATGTTGGTGCGCGACAGCGGGATCAGCACGTCGATCAGAAAGCGCACCGGTCCTGCCCCGTCCATCCGCGCCGCCTCGACCAGTTCGTCGGGGATGGTCATGAAGAACTGCCGGTAGAGGAAGGTGCCCGTGGCCGTCGCGACCAGCGGCAGGATCAGCCCGGTGTAGGAATTGAGCAGGTTCCACTCCATCGACAGCGCGCCCCCCGTTATCTGCGCCCAGAGCCACGAGATGCCGGTCCAGTCGGCGATGAACTGGAAGGGCTGCAGCGCATTGGCGGCCACCGCATAGGTCGGCACGATCCGCACCTCGAGCGGGAGCATGAGCGTGATGAACACCAGCCAGAAGACCACCATCCGGCCGCGATAGTTGAAGAACACGATCGAAAAGGCCGTGATGCAGGCGATGACGATCTTGCCCGCCACCACGCCGACCGAAACGTAGAACGTATTCAGGAACTTGCGCCCGAAATCCGAGATCGCCCATGCCTCGCGGATATTGTCGAAAAGGTAGGGGCCGGGCCAAAGCTCGACGGGTGGAGAGTTGACGGTGCGCATGTCGTGGGTCGCCGCGACGAAGGCGATCCAGAGCGGGCCCATCAGCAGGACAAGGCCGGACAGAAGGATCACATGGGTTAGGACATTCAGGACGGGGGTGCGTTCGATCATGGCCTGTCCTCAGGTGTAATGGACGCGGCGTTCCACATAGCGGAACTGGATGAAGGTCAGGACGATGACGAGAAGCATCAGGATCAGCGATTGTGCCGCCGCCCCCGAATAGTCGAAGCCGCGAAAGCCGTCGGCGAAGATCTTGTATACCATCAGGTTGGTCGCCCGGGCGGGGCCACCTCCGGTCAGCGTGTCGACGATGCCGAAACTGTTGGTGAAGCTGTCGGTGATGTTGATAACAAGGATGAAGAAGAAGGTGGGTGCCATCAGCGGCAACTGGATGTCGCGCATCCGGCGCATGACGCTGGCCCCGTCCATCGCGGCGCTTTCGGTCAGCGATCTCGGGATGGACTGCAGGGCTGCAAGGAAGAAGATGAAATTGTACGACACAAGGTTCCACGCCCCAGCGAGGATCACCATCAAAAGCGCCTGCGTGCCCGAGATCGTCGGATCCCAGAAGCCGGGGAAGACCACGTTCAGATAGGAAAAGATGCCCGCCTGCGGATTGAAGACGAAACGGAAGGCAAGGCCCACCGCGGGTGCGGCCACCGCATAGGGCCAGATCGTCGCCACGCGATAGGCCTTGTAGCCGGCAAGCTGGCGATCGGCGAACAGC
>JAFIEN010000210.1 GCA_020832515.1 Rubellimicrobium sp.
AGGAACCACAAGACCGGCACGGGGCCGTCCCGCGCCTCTTCGGGCAGGAACAGGACGAAGGTCATCTCGACGCCGCAGACCTCGGACGGATGGGCATAGACCCCCTGCACCCCGCCAAAACACCGGCTCTCGCTGATCGTGCGCATTCTCTTCTCCTTCATCCGTGCCGTCCGCGCGCAAACCCGTCACCACCAGACCAGGCACCCGAACCAGAATAGAGAGATTGCCGCCAACCGGAAGGGCGGCAAGGGCTTTTCCCGCGCCGGCCCGGATGCACTTGGCCCTCAAGGCACCGGCAAGCCCCCTTCCCGGCGGACATCATCGAGGCAAGGGGGGCGACGTCACCCGCCCGACGGCCGGACCGTGCCGGGAACCTGCCCTGCCCGTCTTTCGTTTCCAAATATCCCGGGGGGAGGTCCGGAACGGACCGGGGGGCAGAGCCCCCCTGCTTTGGCGCCGCCTCAGGCCGTCGCGGGCGCCGTGCCGCGCCCGACCTGCCCTGCACCGGGTTTCTTCGCCGCCAGAAGCCGCCATTCCACCCCCAGCCGCGCAATCAGATGCCGCCGGGGATCGTCCTCGGGCAGGTCGCCGGGCTGCATCTCGCCCATCCCGGCCTTGAGATCGGCCAGTCGTTGCAGCATGGCAAGCCGCCGCAGCATCAGGCCCGCCTCGGTCCCCGGGGTCAGCACGAAACCGGGTTGCAGATTGGCGAGCTTCGGTTCGGCGGCGATCACGGCCTCATGCGCGGACGGATCGGGAATATCGGTGACATTGGCGCGATAGATCACCTGACCGGGCACAAAGAAATAGGCCGACAGGTTCCGCGCCGCATTCGACAGCTGCACCACCGCGAAATCCACATGCTGGCGCAGCGTGTAGGAGGCGACCGGGGTCAGCGCCGCGAACTGTGCCAGCGGCGCGGGGCGCTGCGGAAGGCCCACGACGCGGGTCAATGCCTGCATCACCTCGACCATCGACTTCGCGCCGACACCTTCGAGGAAGCGCCGTCCCATCTTCTCGGTCGGCGCATCGGCCCGGCGGGGCGGGCCCTCTCCTCCCGGTCGCGGGACGAAGAAACTGACGCCGTTGCCGATCGGCACACCGTTCTGAGGCGTCAGCTGGACCATGTATTCCCCGCTCTGGCCGGCATGGTCCCAGCGCCAGATATCGCGCCATGCGCCCCGCGCGATAACCTCGTCGGCAAGAAGCACCTCGCGCAAGGTCGACGGCACCGGCGTCACATCGAATTCGACGGTGTTCAGCTTGATCTTCATGACTTCCCCCCGGCCTGTCAGGACAGGCCTGCTTCAGCGGCAATCTCGGCGCGCGTCTTCCGCGCCCGTTCTGTCGCACTCTTGAGCTGCCCGCAGGCGGCCATGATGTCCTCGCCCCGCGGCGTGCGGATCGGGCTGGCGTAACCGGCCTTGTAGATGATGTCGGCAAAGGCGCGGATGCGGCTCCAGTCCGAGCGCACATAGGGCGCGCCGGGCCATTCGTTGAAGGGGATCAGGTTGATCTTGGCGGGGATCCCCTTGATCAGCCGCACCAGCCGCCGGGCATCCTCGTCGCTGTCGTTCACGCCCTTCAGCATCACGTATTCGAAGGTGATCCGCTCGCTGTTCGACAGGCCGGGATAGGCACGCAGCGCGTCAAGCAGATCGGCGATCGGCCAGCGCTTGTTGATCGGCACCAGAACATCGCGCACCGCATCGGTCGTCGCGTGAAAGGAGACCGCCAGATTGCAGCCGATCTCGGTCGCCGTCCGGGCAATCTCGGGCACCACGCCACTGGTGGAGAGCGTGATCCGCCGACGCGAAAGCGAGATCCCTTCTGGGTCCATCGCGATCCGCATCGCGTCGCGCACGTTCTCGAAATTGTAGAGCGGCTCGCCCATGCCCATCAGCACGATGTTCGAGAGCAATCGCGTCTCGTCCTTCGGCGCACCGGGCACGGGCCATTCGCCCAGATCGTCGCGCGCGATCATGATCTGGCCCACGATCTCGGCCACGGTCAGGTTGCGCACCAGCTTCTGCGTGCCGGTATGGCAGAAGGTGCAGGTCAGCGTGCAGCCGACCTGGGACGAGATGCAGAGCGTGCCCCGATCCTCTTCGGGGATGTAGACCACCTCGACCTCATGGCCTCCGGCGATGCGGACAAGGTATTTGCGTGTCCCGTCCTCGCTGACCTGCCGGGTCACCACTTCGGGCAGGGCGATCTCGAACCGCTCGGCAAGCATCGCGCGATAGTCTTTCGCCAGATTGGTCATCCGGGCAAAATCGCGCACGCCCCAGTGATAGATCCATTGCCAGATCTGACCGACCCGCATCTTCGCCTGCCGCTCGGGCGTGCCCGCCTCGATCAGCGCGGCGCGCATCCCGTCGCGGGTCAGGCCGACAAGGTTGAGCGGCCCGCCCGCCTCTTCGCGGCGGGGGATCGTCAGCACGTCCTGGGTGATCGGGGCTTTGGCGGGCATGTGGCTCCAGATGGTCGATCGGCTGATGCGGCGGGGCGGCGCGGATGGGCGCAGGCTTGGCCGTTACAGCAAACCGGGGCGGGGATCAAAGAAATCCCGCCCTGCGCTGCCACCGTCGGACGATCGGCGCGGCCAGGCGCCGCCGCCGATCCGCGAAGGTCAGCCCGTGCAGCGCGCCCGCGCTTCGTCAACGGCGGCGGTGAAGCCCATCAGGCTGAACGTATCGCGCGTCGTCGTGCCGCGACCTGATACGCCGGTGAGCACCGCCTCGGCCCCGCGCCGCATCGCCTCGACGATGCGTGCGTCTTCCTCGGGCGTGGCGGGCCAGGCCCAGTTGCCCTCGGTGAACAGCTGGAAGGTCGAGGTTCCGATCTGCAACGACACGGTCGAGCCCGAGGCGAAGGGATAGCCTCCGGTGAATGTCACCTGCCCGCTCACTCCCTGATCGGGCCGGAAGAAGACGAACAGCAACGTCTCGCCTCGGGTGACCTGCGCCGGCTGGCCGTCGCGGGTGTTGAGCTGTTCGCGCGGTGCCGAGACCGAGAAGCATTCGCGCGGATTGGATTCCTGAAAGACGCTCCAGTCGGTGCTGGCCGCGACCCGGTTGGTCGTCTGCGCCTGCGAAAGCGCCGGACCTGCCGCCAGGCTGACGCCCGCTGCGATGATCCCGGCGCGAATAAGGTTAAGATCCATTGACCAGCCTCCAAGCTGCCATGCCTCGCCGTTGACCAACTCCAGTGCCCCCTTCTTCGCAGGCGGCTTTCCGGCTGGATGGTCCCGGCCCAACTCGATAGCAGGTGAATAGCAAGAAACCGGGCCGGGGGAAAACCCCCGTTTGGTCACATCGTTGCGCGAATTGCCGCCGGGGAAGGGGGTCTGATGACACAGGATGCGGAACTGATCGAGATCTGGCGCGGCCCGTTCCGCGAATCGCTGCATCGCGGCCATGCCGTGATCTGCGACGGCACGGGTGCCATCGTCGAGGCGTGGGGCGATCCGCAGGCGGTGATCCTGCCGCGATCCTCGGCCAAGATGATCCAGGCCCTGCCGCTGGTCGAAAGCGGGGCGGCCGATGCCTTTGCGCTCGGGACCGAGCGTCTGGCGCTGGCCTGCGCCAGCCATATCGGCGCAAGCTACCACATCACCCGCGTGCAGGACTGGATCGCGGAACTGGGCCTGACCGACGATGCCTTCCGCTGCGGCCCGCAGACCCCCAACGACCGCGAGACCCGCAAGAGCCTGATCTGTTCGGATACCAGGCCCTGCCAGTATCACAACAATTGTTCGGGCAAGCATTCCGGCTTTCTGACGCTGGCCCGCCACCTGAAGGCCGGGCCGGAGTATGTGGACCCCGACCACCCCGTCCAGCGTGCCGTCCGCAGCGCCTTCGAAGAGGTGACGGGCGAGGCCAGCCCCGGCTTCGGCATTGACGGCTGTTCTGCCCCGAATTTCGCCACCACCGTGCACGGTCTGGCCCGCGCCATGGCCGGTTTCGCCACCGCCGCCGGCAAAGGCGGCGCCCGTGCGGCGGCGCAGGCGCGGCTGACCGAGGCGATGGCCCGCCACCCCGAACTTGTCGCGGGCGAGCGCGAGACCTGCACCGAACTCATGCGCGCGCTGCCGCCCGGATCGGCGGTCAAGGGTGGGGCCGACGGGGTCTATGTCGCGATCCTGCCCACGCTGGGCCTTGGCGTCGCGCTCAAGATCTCGGACGGGGCCGAGCGGGGCAAGGATGCGGCGATGGCCGCCCTTCTGATCCGCCTCGGCCTGCTCGGGCGGGACGATCCGGCCGCGAAACGGCGCGTCTTCACCGAAACCCGCAACTGGCGCGGCATCGTTACCGGCACGATCCGGCCCGCACCGGGGCTTCTGGCCGGGTGAACTGCGAAAGGCGCCCCCCGCGCGGCGGCTGATCAGCCGCGCAGGGTGCCGCCGGTGGCCTTCGTCACCTTCTCGACGATCTTCGCGCTGACGGCCTCGATCTCGGCCTCCTTCAGCGTGGCCGAGACCGGCTGCAGCCGCACAGACAGCGCCAGCGACTTCTTGCCCGTGCCAAGGCTGGCCCCTTCGAAACTGTCGAAGACCCGCGCCTCGGCGATCAGCGCCTTGTCGGCCCCGAGTGCCGCATTGACCAGAACCGAGGCCTCGAGCCCGGCATCGACGACGAAGGCGAAGTCGCGCTCGACCGGCTGCAGGTCATGCGCGACCAGCGCGGGGCGGGCGGCGGTCTGGCTGCGCGGCAGCGGCACCTCTTCGGGCCAGAGGGTGAAGGCCACGGCGGGGCCCTTCACATCCATCGCGCGCAGGATGCGGGGGTGCAGTTCCCCGAAGATGCCAAGCACCTTCTTCGGCCCCAGCGCGATCATCCCGTGCCGGCCGGGATGCCACCAGTCAGGGCCGCCGCGCAGGATCTGGACCTTCGCGGGCGCGCCCATCGCGGCCAGCACCGCCTCCGCATCGGCCTTGGCGTCGTAAAGGTCGACCGCGCGGCTTTCGCCATGCACGTCTTTCGGCCCGGTCCGCCCGACAAGGATGCCCGCGACCATCAGCCCCTGCTCGCCGGGTTCGCCGCCGGGAAAGACATGGGCGCATTCGAACAGCGCCAGATCGGCAAAGCCGCGCGCCTGATTGCGGGCGGCCGCGCGCAGAAGGCCCGGCAAGAGCGAGGGGCGCATGTGCGACAGATCCGCCGAAATCGGGTTGTCCAGCCGGGTCGCATCCGTGCCGCCGCCGAACAGAGCTGCGGCCTCGGCATCGACGAAGCTGTAGGTGACGCATTCGTTGTAGCCCAAAGCGGCCGCTGTCCGGCGCGCGGCCGAGGTGCGGGTCTGGAGCGGCGTGAGCACCGGCCGTGGCACGCCGGGGTGCATCCGGGGCATCGGGCGGCCCTGCAGCCTGGTGAGCGAGGCAATGCGGGCGACCTCCTCGACCAGATCGGCCTCGCCCTGCACATCGGACCGCCATGAGGGGGGGTGGGCCATCTCGCCCTCGAGCCGGAAGCCAAGGGCGGACAGGATGCGGCGCTGCTCGGCCTCGGGGATGTCCATGCCGACAAGGCGCACGACGCGGGCCGGGTCCATGCGGAAGGCGCGGTCGGTGTCGGGCACTGCGCCTGCGATGATCAGGTCGGACGCCTCGCCCCCGGCATTGTTCACGATGGTCCTGACGGCATGTTCCAGCCCTTCAAGGGTGAAGGCGGGGTCCACGCCGCGTTCGAACCGGTAGCGGGCGTCTGAGTTGATCTTGAGCGCGCGGCCCGCATTGGCGATCTGGACCGGATCCCAGAAGGCGCTTTCGACGAAGACATCGACCGTGTCCCCGGTCACGCCGGTCGCCATGCCGCCCATGATCCCGGCAAGGCTTTCGGGGCCGGTGTCGTCGGAAATCACCATCATGCCCGGAACAAGGCTGTAGGTCTTGCCGTCGAGCGCCTCGAGCGTTTCGCCACCTTTCGCGCGGTGAACCCGCAGGTTGCCGCGCACCTTGCCGGCGTCGAAGACGTGCAGCGGGCGGTTGCGGTCATAGGTGAAGAAGTTGGTCACATCGACGAGGAACGAGATCGGACGAAGGCCGATGGCGCGCAGCGCATCCTGCAGCCAGGCGGGGCTGGGGCCGTTCTTCACGCCACGGATCAGGCGCCCGGCGAACAGCGGGCAGCCGTCCAGCGTATCGGCGTCGATGGTCACGCGCAGCGGGCTTTCGAAGCTGGCGGGCACCGGCACCACGTCGCGGGGTTTCAGCGTGCCAAGGCCCCTTGCGGCAAGGTCGCGGGCGATGCCGCGGATGCCAAGCGCGTCGCCCCGGTTGGGGGTGATGGCGATCTCGATCACCGGGTCGACCTTGGCGGGGTCGTTGGCGGCGAGCCAGTCGACGAAGCGCTCTCCCACCTCGCCCGAGGGCAGTTCGATGATGCCGTCATGTTCCTCGGACAGTTCCATCTCGCGCTCGGAACACATCATCCCATGGCTTTCGATGCCGCGAATCCTGCCGACGCCGATGGTCGTGTCGATGCCCGGCACATAGACGCCTGGCTTTGCCACGACGACGGTGATGCCCGCCCGCGCATTCGGCGCGCCGCAGATGATCTGCGTCTCGCCCTCGTCGGTCAGCACCTTGCAGACGCGCAGCCTGTCGGCATCGGGATGGGGATGCGCCTCGAGCACCTTGCCCAGCGTGAACCCGGCCAGCCGCGCGCCGCGATCGGTGACCTCTTCGACCTCGAGGCCAAGATCGGTCAGCGCCTCGGCGATCTCGGCCGCGGTGGCGGTCGTGTCGAGGTGATCCTTCAGCCAGGACAGGGTGAATTTCATGGTCGCGCGCCTTTGTTCCGGTCCGCCGGCGCTCTTAGCCGAACTCGGCGCGGGGGGGAAGCGAGGCGGGCCGAAATCACCCCGGGAGCGTCAAGAAATGGCCCAGTTGTGTCGCTAACCATCCTGTCATGTTGGTAAAGAGGTGAACGGACGATGGAGTATCGCGGCATCATTCTTCTTGTGTTCGGGGCAAGCCTGATCATGTCGCCGATCGCGGTCCTGCGGATGCAGGACAGCATGGCAGCACCCGCCCCGCCACAGCAGATCACGACCGAGAATGCAGCCCGGGCGCAGTGCGACGCCCGCGCGCTCGAGACGACGACCTACCGGATCGGCTGTCAGAACAACACACCGCAGGTTTCTGTCCGCCGCGAGATGCCGGGCGGGGCGGTTTTCGTGTCGGCGTCCAGGTAGCCGCAACGGGTGGGTGAGGCTGAGAGGCGCCGGGGCACATCATTCGCCCGGGTTCAACCAACCCTACGACAAACCGCCATGCAAAGTGGGTTGCGCCAGTGCCGAAAAGCCGTAGTGCCGCAGCCAGCGCAGATCGCTGTCGAAGAAGGCGCGCAGGTCGGGGATGCCGTATTTCAGCATCGCGATCCGGTCGA
>JAFIEN010000211.1 GCA_020832515.1 Rubellimicrobium sp.
GTGACAGGCACGGGAACAGGCTGAAGCATCGCGGAAACTTTCGGCTTGCGGCGCAGTGGGCACCATGATTGTTATGTTATAACACACCGAGCAACAAGAGCTGGGCCTCGAATGTCGCAATCCTTACCGAAGTTCCACCCGCACGATACGGTCGAACAGGTCGAGGAGGGCAACCGCCTTGCCCCGAAGTTCGGCAAGGGCGGCCTCATGCCCTGCATCACCACGGATGCCGCGGCAGGAGGGCCGCTGCGCTTTGCAGAGACCGCCCGCCTCCTTGATCCGGTCGCGGTCCATGGTGACGCGCCCAACCCCACACAACCATGAGCGCCGCCACCCTGATCTGCGACCGGACGCGGACGCTCTGGCATGCCGGGCGCGTCCGGCGGCTGGTGCGTGAGCGGTTGGGGCTTGGGCCCCAGAGCCTTCTGACCGTGGTCGAACTGCCCTGCCCCGATCCTGACTGTCTCGGGCCAACATGCAACGGGCCCGCGACCCAGATCACGATCCTAGGCCTTGACCTGCGCCGTCTGACCCTGACGATCCACCGGCCGATGGCAGACGTGACTGCCCGCGACCTTGATGGGGTGTTGGTGTGACCATTGCACCGCCCGATCCCCCCTGCCCTTTTGTGCTGCACGGCAACACGTCGTGCCGCGCGGCCTGAGCGCCGTCGCGTTCACGGACACGATGGTCAAGGATGGCGTGCGTCGGCCCCTCGGTGCCGTGGCCGGAGCGCAGGTCGGGCGCGTTGGCAGGCCCGCCCCGGTGACCCATTCAGACGTGCGGGTGTGGGCGGATTGGACGGCTGATCTTGAAAGGGCTTGCGCGAATCTTGTCGCTCGGGCAATAGTCTCGAAAAATAACGCGCAGTCGCATAAAAAACGTGCCCCCGGATGTTGGCGGTATCGAGGCAAAGATGAGCGAAGCCGAGCAGGACCTGGACATTGCCATTGGGCATTACGCCGAGCTTCTCGCGTCCAATCTTCATGCGCAACGTGCAGCCCACTTTCCCCCCGACGCCCGAAAGGTCATGCGCAGCCTGACCAGCGGCGAAGCGGCCGAATTGCTTGGTGTCGATCACACCTACCTTCGCAAACTTCATCGGGAAGGCAAGATCGCCGATGTCGAGACGACCGCGGGCAGCCATCGCCGGTATTCGCTGGATGACATCTGGGAAATCCGCCACGCCCTCGAGGCGAACGCAAAGAAGCCGGGCACCTACGTCCCCGGACGCCGTGCCGGGGACGAGCTTCAGGTTGTCTCGGTCGTCAATTTCAAGGGCGGCTCGGGCAAGACGACGACATCGGCGCATCTTGCGCAGCGCCTTGCGCTCAAGGGGTATCGGGTACTTGCGATCGACCTCGATCCCCAGGCTTCGCTTTCCGCGCTGCATGGCATCCAGCCCGAACTGGATTTGATGGAGGGTGGAACCCTCTATGACGCCGTGCGCTACGACGATCCGGTCCCAATCTCGGACGTGATCCGCAAGACCTATATCCGCGGTCTTGATCTGATCCCCGGCAACCTCGAACTGATGGAGTTCGAGCATGAAACCCCCGCCGCCATCCAGCGCGGTGGCGCGCGTGCCTTCTTCGCACGTGTGCGTGACGCGCTCGACAGTGTCGAGGCGGAGTATGATGTGGTCGTCATCGACTGCCCGCCGCAGCTTGGTTTCCTGACCATGTCCGCGCTGTCTGCATCCTCGGGGGTGCTGGTGACGGTTCATCCGCAGATGCTCGATCTGATGTCGATGTCGCAGTTCCTGCGCATGACCGCCGATCTGCTTGGCGTCATCCGCGATGCCGGCGCGAACCTTCGCTTCGACTGGCTGCGTTTTCTGCCCACCCGCTACAAGGTGGGCGACGCCCCCCAGACCGAGGTGATCGCCTTCATTCGAGGTCTGTTCGGCAGGTCGGTCTTGACCAACCACATGGTCGAATCGACCGCCATCTCGGATGCAGGGCTGACAAAGCAGACGCTGTATGAGGCGGACCGCAAGGAATTCACCCGCACCACCTATGACCGCGCCCTTGAATCCATGAACGCGGTCAATGACGAAATCGCCGAGATCATCCAGACGACATGGGCGCGCAATGGGGGTCGGCATGGCAAGAAAGCCTAAACTCGGCCTGCCCTTGCAGACCTTGCGCAACGCGCCCGACGCACTTGACGGGCGCAGGCTGCGGGGCGGTGTCTTCGAGATCGACCCCGATCATGTCGAGACTGCAGGCCGGCTTGATGACCGTCTGCAGATCGAGATCGCGGGCCTCAAGGCCTCGATCGCCGGAAATGGCCAACGGGTGCCGATCCTCGTCCGTCCGCTCGAGGGTGATCGCTACAGCCTGTTGTTTGGCCGTGGCTGGCTTGAGGCCTGCGGCGAGCTTGGGATCATGGTCCGCGCCATCGTAACTGAGATGGAGGGCGATCAGGCGCTTCGCGACCAGCTTCTCGAGAATCAGGAGCGGCGGGACCTGAGCTTCATCGAACGCGCGCTCGTTGCCGCCGCCTTGCTGGATGGTGACCATCTGGGCCCATCCGAACGTACCAACAAGGGTGTCGCCGAGGTTCTCAATCTGACCGAGGCGGGGGTTTCGCAACTCCTGAGCGTGGTCCGCACCGTCGGAGAGGACCTCATTCTGGCCATCGGTGCCGCACCCGGCATCGGTCGGCCCCGGTGGGAAGAGCTCAAGAAGCTTCTCGGGGCTGCGGGCGTCGATCGGGAACGGCTCGCCGCCCTTGCCGACGACGCCAGGAACGCCCACCCGGGCGGCATTGACGAGAAGTCCGATCAGGCATTCCTGGCGGTCCTCTCTGCCGCCGGGACCTCCGGCCCCTCGTCCCGTCCGGCCGGACAGCCCGGCATCGTCATGCCGGGGATTGGCGCCGCAACGGTCACGACCGGGCGCCGTGGTAAACAACTCAAGCTCGAGTTGAAGGCCGAGGACAGCGATTTCGTCAGCTGGCTCGAGGGCAACGCCCCACAGCTGATCGCCGAACTTCACGCGCGCTGGAAGCGCTCGGAAGACTGAGGACCAGAGCAACCGACAACAAGGAGGCACGAGTCAGGCAGAAAGGAAAAAGGCCCCGAGAAGCAAGCTTCACGAGACCTTTCTTGGGTTTCGCACGGGACCAGCCCGCTACAAAACTTCAGTTTTCGCACCTCTGAATGTAGCGATCTGGCCCCTTTCCCGCAAGCGCAAAGCGATTCGCGGGCCAGGGAAATTTTGCCTTCGTGAATGACATCATGGAGTATACACCGATTTCGCCGTTCATGCGGCCGATCAGCCGTGCCCATTTGCGCGTGGTGAAGCGGCCCGAGGCATCACTTCCCGCAAGGCCCGTGGGCAAATGGGACCTTCTGCGCGAACTGTCCAAGGCGCAAGCGGCCTTCGGGATCTCTGAGCGCGATCTGGGTGTCCTGCAGGGGCTACTCAGCTTCTTTCCCGACGCGGCGCTTGGCGGAAACGCCGAAATGGTCGTCTTCCCGTCGAACAAGGCCATCTGCGAGCGGCTGAACGGCATGCCCTGCTCGACCATGCGCCGCCACCTTGGCCGTCTGGTGGCGGCTGGCCTGCTTGTCCGGCGCGACAGCCCCAACGGCAAGCGCTACGTCCGCAAGCATGGCCACGCGCGCGTGGCCTTCGGGATCGACCTCTCGCCCCTCCACGCCCGCGCAGAGGAAATCGCCCGCGCCGCAGAGGCCGTGCGCGAGGCCGAGGACCGCGTCCGGCGCCTGAGAGAGGTGGTAAGCCTCATGCGGCGCGACCTTGCCGCCCTTGCAGAGTTCGGCGAAGAGATCCGCCCCCGACTTGGCCTCTGGGACCAGCTTCGCGACACCGCAGCCCTCACCGCCCGCGCGCTCCGCCGCAAACTGTCGCTTGAGGACCTGTCCACCATCCGGGCCGATCTCGAGGCACTGCTCGATCAGGCGCGCAACGTCATCGACGGCCCTGAGACAGAAGAAATGAACACCAATGATGCCCGATCCGGGCAGCACCATCATAAGACAGAGAAAGACTCCATTGATTTTGAACCGGCGCTGACGAAAAGCCCGGCGATGGCCGATGCACCCGGGCCTGACCCCGACGGGCCAGAGGCAGATGTCGAAAGACCTGACACAAGACCGCTGCCAAAGATCCCACTGCATCTGGTCATCACGGGTTGTCCATCCCTCAGGACCTTTCATCAGGGCGATATTCGACACTGGCACCAGCTTTTCGACGCCGCTTGCCACATCCGCCCGGCGATGGGGATCAATGCCTCGACCTGGGAAGACGCGCAGCGCATCATGGGGCCAGAGCAGGCGTCGATCGTGGTCGTGGCCATGCTGGAGCGCTTTGCCGAGATCAGGTCACCGGGTGGATACCTTCGCGCGCTGACGACCAAGGCCGCAGCTGGCGAATTCTCCTGCGGGCCGATGGTCATGGCGCTGATCGGGCGACGTGAAGCGGCTTAACAGGTGTTAAGGGTTGGTTGGGCCATGTTGCGTGGAAACGGCATAACAGCTGTTAACTCGCTCGCCGCCTGCAGGTCGGCGGTCGAAAGGCGAACGGGACCTGCGCCCGCAGACACGGCCCCCAACCGTGCGCAGGCGCCACAATCTGGCGAGGCATTTTCCCGAGATTGGTCTGCGGCATTCCGCTGCGCGGGGCAGGGGGGGCTGATCCCCGATCGAGGCGCTCGCATCACCGATCAGGAGCATCAAAACGTCCCGTTTGCAGTTTCATCTAGCGCTACGAAACGACCGTTTGAAGGCGAAGGCGGACAGGGTCCGGTGGTCTCCGGATCATGACGAACCCTGTCTTTCCTTGGCGACGCGGCTGTCTCTGGGTGATGCCGAAGGGCATCGGCGGCGCGGCAAGGCAGGATCCGCGCGACCCGGCCAAAAGGCCGCGGGGTAAGATGCAGAAACCGCGCTTTCTGCGCAGCATGCCCGGCATATGCCTGCAGGCAGGGGATCAGCCCTTCGCAGGCCCGATCGCATCACACCCTTTGTTTCCGCAGAAGGGGCGGTGTCAGGGTGGCGGTATCGGGGCAGTTGGTCTGGGGTTCTGGCCGCTGGCCGGTTGGCGGAACCGGGCGATGGTGGCCTCGTTCAGGGTTACGCCAAGGCCCGGCGCCGTGGGCACGGCGATGCGCCCGTCGGGGCCGATGGGGAAATCCTCGTTCGTCAGGGTCCAGCGCAGGGGGGATTCGCTGGTGCTGTATTCGCAGGGCTCGTCGGCGCTGTGCTGGGCGAGGAAGCCGAGGTTGCAGGCGATGGTGATGTTGGACTTGTAGCCATGCGTCACCACCCGCTTGCCCCGTTCCTCGGCCAGCCGGGCCACCCGCATCAGTTCGGTGATCCCGCCGACCATGGTCACATCGGGCTGGGCGATGTCGATCTGGCCGTCGCGGAACATCTGGTCGTATTCGAACCGCGTGGTCAGCCCCAGATCGCCCCCGCCGATGGGAACCCCGAAACCCTGGAAGCGCGCGTGGCCGGCCAGATCGTCAAGCGGGAGCGGCGCCTCGACCCAGCGAAAGCCGTAGTCGCGAAACAGCGGCATGAGGGGGAGGCCCTCGTCGGCATGGTTCCAGGCGGTGGCGGCATCGACCATCAGCTGGACATCGGGGCCGACATGGTCGCGCGCCGTGCGGATCAGGCTTTCGGTGCGGGCCAGATCCTGCCGCCAGTGGGGATCGGCGACGATCTTGATCGCGCGCAGCCCGCGGGCAAGGCCCCGGTCGATGGCGCGGCGCACCTCGTCGGGCGTCTCACCCAGCGGATAGACCGTGCCATAGGCCAGCACCCGGTCGCGCCGGGGCGTGCCCAGAAGTTCGGACAGGGGTTTGCCAAGCGCCTTGCCGCGCAGGTCCCAGAGGGCGATGTCGATGGCGCCGATGGCGTGGATCACGACACCACGGCGCCCGTAGTAGCTGGTCAGGTCGTACATCCGGTCCCAGAGCGCCTCGACATCGGTGGCATCCTGACCGACCAGCACCTCTTTCAGGCCCATGGCATGGCTGTGCGAGCGGGGAGCGTCGACGATGGCCGCGATGACGGCGGGGACGCTGTCCACCTCTCCGATGCCGGTCAGGCCGGCATCGGTATGCACCCGGATCACGCAATTGTCGTAGGAGCCGTCGAAGGTTTCGCCGGTCCAGCCCGGAACGCGAAGCGGGATCGTCTCGATATCGGTGATCTTCATTCCGTCTCTCCTGTTCCGGGGGAAGGGGCACCAAGCCGGGCCGAAAGCAGCCCGGCGGCCGCGCCGACCGCAGCGACAAGTGCGGGAAGGCGGTCGGGCGTCATGCGCGGCTCGGGGACGACGATGCTGAGTGCTGCGATGCACTGGCCCTGTTCGTCAAGGACGGGGGCCGCGACGCAGCCGGCATGTTCGTTCGTCTCGTTCAGTTCGATCGCATGGCCGATCCGCCGCGCTGTCCGGATCCGCTCGATCAGGCGGGGCACATCCGTCTCGGCCCCGCCGGTGGGCGAGGGGCGGACAGTTTCGGCGAGAAGCTTGCGCAGGGCCGCATCCGTCATGTCCGAGACCAGAAGCCGGCCCGCCGCGGCCCAGTTGACCGGCACCCGCGACCCCGCGCGCGAGATGATGCGCAGGGGGTGCAGCCCCTCTTCCTTGAGCAGGATCAGCATGTGCCGCTGGTCGAGGACCGAGAACTGCACCGTTTCGCCGGTTTCGTCCCGCAGGGCGCGGGCGGCGCGGCTGGCCTCGCGCAGAAGATCGACCTGCGCGCGATAGGCAAGCCCCATGAGATAGAGCCTGCGGCCGAGGAAATACCCGCCCTGTGCGGCGTCCTCTTCCAGAAGCCCGGTGTCGAGAAGGGTGCGGATCAGCTCGTAGGCCGAGGATTTGGGGATGCCGAGGGCCTCGACGATCTGCGGCCCGGTCGCCGCCTCGCCGCGCGTGCGCAGATATTCCAGCAGGTCGATGGCGCGGCGCAGGGCCGGCGGGCCGCCCGGGCGGGCAGCGGGCGCAGGTTGGCCACCGGGCAGGACGGGTCTGGGCATGGCGCACTCTCTTGGGGCATTGCGTAGCAGGGCAGGGCCGGCCTGTCCAGTATTCTGGACTAATTCCGAAATGTCGGAATCCAGTTGACAGAGTTTGCGGCTGTGGGAATGCTTGGCTTCAAAGTGGGGTTGGCATGTCAGAGCTTTCCGGCAAGACCGCCATCGTGACGGGGGCTGCGCAGGGCCTTGGCGCAGCCATTGCGCGGCTGTTCGCCGCCGAAGGCGCAGCGCTTCACCTGATCGATCTGCTTGCCGACGATCTTGCGCGTGTCTCTGCCGATCTTCGGGGCAGGGGGGCAACCGTCACGGCCCATCCGCTCGACATCACCGACAGTGCGGGGCTCAGGGCGGTGATCGCCGGGGTTG
>JAFIEN010000212.1 GCA_020832515.1 Rubellimicrobium sp.
GGGGGGGGGGGGGGGGGGGGGGGGGGGGGGGGGGGCCCCCCCCCCCCGCGGGGGGGGGGGGGGCCCCCCCCCCCCCCCCTACCGCAGCATCGCACCATGCGCGTCAAGCCCCGGCAAGCGCAGGTCCGGCTTGCCCGGTTCTTCGGCGAAATGAAGCGGGTTGCCGATGTGCAGGTTACCGTCTGCGTCGTGCAGAAGCATGCCGCGCGCGGCGACTTGCGGCTGTTGCCAGGCCTCTTGCAGGTCCAGCACCGGGGCGAAGCAGACGTCCTTGTCGGCGAACCATTCCTCCCATCCCGCCCGTGTCCGCGTGGCAAAGATCGCGGCCAGCGCCTCACGCACCGGGGTCTGTCCGGGTCCGTTCGGGCCGGTTGCGGCGGGGATCAGGTCGGGGCGGTCGAGCGCGGTCAGCAGGTTGACGACGAACTTGTGCTCCACCCCCGCCAGAACGATGTGGCGTCCGTCCGCTGTCGGATAGATGTTGTAGAAGGCATAGCCCCCGAAGCTGCGCTCTTCCTTCACGCGCGGGGGGCGGTTCTCGGCGAAGACAGGGCCGACCACGTTCGGGAGCCACGCCATCGTCGCGTCCTGCATCGAGATGTCGATCGTGTCGCCCCGCCCCGTCGCCTCACGCCGCAGAAGCGCCATCAGGATCCCCGCAAGCGCCGTCATCGACCCCAGCGCATCGGCCACCGGCACATGCGGCATTGCCGGTTCCCCATCCTGCCCGAGGTTCAGGCTGACCACCCCCGCCATCGCCTCGATCCCCAGATCATGCGCCGGGCGGCGGCTTTCGGGGCCGGTCTGGCCGAAGGCGCTGATCCTTGCGTAGACGATGCGCGGATTGCGCGCGCGGACCGCATCGGGCCCCACGCCCAGCCGTTCCGCCACGCCCGGGCGGAACGCCTCGACCACCACATCGGCGCTGTCGCACAGCTGCAGGAAAGCCGCGTGATCCGAGGCCTCCTTGAGGTTCAGCACGACGCTTTTCTTGCCGCGATGGGTGTTGCGGAACCATGTCGTCGCATCGCCCTGCCGGTAGCCCACATTGCGCACGGGCTCTCCCCCCGGCGGCTCGATCTTGATCCCCTCGGCCCCGTGATCGGCCATCATCTGCGTCAGCCACGGCCCCGGCAAAAAGAGCGAGAGGTCAAGGACGCGAATCCCCTCCAGCTTCATCCGATCACCCCTTCGGCGCGCAGGGCGGCGATCTCCGGGGCCGTCAGTCCGGCGTCCGACAGGACGGCCTCGGTATCCGCGCCAAGGGACGGGCCAGGCCGGGCCGCGGGCCGCGTGCCGTCCAGCCGGATCGGCGAGGCGAGGGTGCGGAAGCCGGGATGGGCGGGGTGGTCGAAGCTCTGCAGCCCGCCGGTTTCCGCGAGATAGGGATTGTCCAGCGCCTGCGGCAGGGTCAGGACCGGCGCAAGCGGGACCTTGCCGGCAAGCTGCGCCATCCAATGCTCGGTCGTATGCGCTTTCAGCGCCGCATCCAGCAGCGCCGCCAGCGCGTCGCGGTTCTCGAACCTTGCGCGGGGGGTGGCGAAGCGGGGATCGCGGGGCAGGTCGGGCAGGCCCAGGCCGTCGCAGAGCGCCTCCCAGAACTTGGGCAGGACGCACATCAGGAAGATATGGCCATCCGCCGTCGGAAACACCTCGCAGGGCACGACGGACGGGTGGCCGGACCGGGGGCGGCGTGCGGTCACGTCGCCTTCGTTCAGATACCATGTCGCCGGATAGGTCAGCTGGTGCATCGCCACATCGTAAAGCGTCACATCCACATCCCGGCCGCGTCCCGTGCGCAGGGCACCCAGCAGCGCCGCTGTCAGGGCGAAGGCCGTGGTGACGCCGGTGATATAGTCCACGATCGACAGGCCCATCCGGGCGGGCGGGCCGTCCGGTTCGCCGGTCAGGTGCAGGAACCCCGCCTCGGCCTGCATCAGGTAGTCATACCCCGGCCAGTCGGCGCGCGGCCCGGTGCGGCCATAGCCCGACAGATGCACGCAGACGATCTGCGGCTTCAACGGCCCGAGGGCGGCGTAATCCAGCCCCAGCTTGCCCGGCTGGTCGCCGCGCAGGTTGTTGAGCACCGCATCCGCCGTGGCCGCGAGGCGCCTGAACACCGCGCGCCCCGCCTTTGTCCGCATGTCGAGCGCGACCGACCTTTTGCCCAGATTGAAAGTCTGGAAGAAATGGCTGTCGTTTTCCCCAAGGAAATGCGGCCCCGAGGCGCGCGAGAAATCGCCGCCCTGAGGGGCCTCGATCTTGATCACCTCGGCCCCCATGTCGGCCAGATACATGCTGGCCCATGGCCCCGCGCCGTATTGTTCGACGCTCAGGATGCGCAGGCCGGCAAGGGGCAGATCGGTCACGCCGGGTTCCGCTCGATCAACTGCTTGGCGATGATCATGCGCTGGATCTCGTTCGTGCCCTCGCCGATGCACATCAGCGGCGCGTCGCGGTAGTAGCGTTCGATGTGGTATTCCTTGGAATAGCCGTATCCGCCGTGGATGCGCATCGCCTCGAGGCTGTTCTCGACCGCCGCCTCGCTGGCGAAGTACTTCGCCATGCCCGCCTCCATGTCGCACCTTTGCCCGCTGTCATAGGCGCGGGCCGCGTCATAGGTCAAAAGCCGCGCCGCCTGCAGCCGCGTCGCCATCTCGCCCAGTTTCAGCTGGATCGCCTGATGCTCGGCAATCGGCTTGCCGAAGGTCTTGCGGACCTGTGCATATTTCACGCTGTCCATCAGCGCGGCCGATGCCAGCCCGCAGCCCCGCGCGGCGATGTTGATGCGGCCCAGTTCAAGCCCGCCAAGTGCGGCCTGCATTCCCCGGCCCTCTTCACCTCCCAGAAGATCATCGGCCGAGATCTTGTAATCCTCGAAGATCAGTTCCGCCGAATCGATCCCCTTGTAGCCCAGCTTTTCCATCTTCTTCGAGACGCGGAACCCCTCGTCCTTGCGGGCGATGAACATGCTCATGCCCTTGTGGCGGGGTTGGGCCTCGGGGTCGGTCTTGACCAGAAGGGCGAAGCACTGGCCGTGGATGCCGTTGGAAATCCACGTCTTGGTGCCGTTGATGACATAGCCGTTGCCATCCTTCACCGCGCGGGTGCGGATCGCCTGAAGATCGGTCCCGGCATCCGGTTCGGTCAGCGCCAGCCCGCCGCGCAACTCGCCGGTGGCGAATTGCGGCAGGTAGAACGCCTTCTGCGCCTCGGTCCCCTGTCGTGCCACGCAGGCCGCCATGATCAGATGGCTGTTGAAGATCCCCGACAGCGACATCCAGACTGCGGAAATGGTCTCGACGATCCGCGCATAGGTCGTGGCCGACAGACCCAGCCCGCCGTATTCCACCGGGATCGTTGCGCCGAAAAGGCCCAGCTCCTTCATCTGCTCGACCATATCTTCGGGATATTCGTCGGCATGGTCCAGCCGCAGGACATGCGGCCGCACATCCCGGTCAAGCCATTTGTTGATGGCATCAAGGATCATCTGATCCTCTTCGGGCAGGGTTTCCCGGGGGGCTGCGCTCATGGTTTGCCTCGCTTATTTCGGGTCATCGGGGGCGTGGCCCCGCTTGGCGATCAGGATGGTGCGTTCGAAATCGCAGACCAGCGTGCCGGACTGGTTGAACCCGCGCGTCTTGACCGTCACCAACCCCGCATTGGGGCGCGATTTGCTTTCGCGCTTGCCCAGAACCTCGGATTCCGAGGTCAGCGTATCGCCGGCGAATACTGGCGCGGTCATCCGGATATCGGTCCAGCCCATGTTGGCGATGGCCTTCTGGCTGACGTCGCTGACGCTCATCCCCACAAGAATGGAAACGGTCAGGGGCGAGGCCACGATGCAGCGGCCGAATTCGCTGTTCTTCGCATATTCCGCGTCGAAATGCAGCGGATGGGTGTTCATCGTCAGAAGCGTGAACCAGGTGTTGTCCGCCTCGGAAATGGTGCGGCCGGGGCGGTGTTCGTAGATGTCACCGACGGTGAAATCCTCGAAGTAGCGGCCAAAGCTTTCGCGAAAGCGGTTCGGGCCGGTGGGGACATGGGACTGGACCATCTGGGACACTCGCTCAGGTGACGTTGCGGATGGCAAGCACGCGCTGCATCGCGCGCACCACCGGCTTCTCGATCAGCTTGCCGTCGATCTCGGCAAGGCCGTTGGGGCTGGCCTCATAGGCGGCGACGATGCGCCGGGCGCGCTCCACCTCTTCGGGCGAGGGGGTGAAGACGGCGTTGATCGTGGCAACATTCGCAGGATGCAGCGCCGCCTTGCCGGCAAATCCCAGCGCCAGCGCCGTTTCCGCCTCGGCCCGCACCGCGCCGCCATCGCGGAAGGCAAGGCAGGGCACGTCGATCATGTCGATCCCCGCAAGCCTTGCGGCATGAACCAGCCGCGACCGCGCCTGCAGCAGCGGCTCGGGTGCCAGCGCGATCCCCATATCGGCCGCGAAATCCACCGCGCCGAACAGGGCGAATGTCACCCGCGGGCTCGCCGTCATGATCGCGCGGGCATTCTCAAGGCCCTCGGCGCTCTCGATCAGGACGGCAAGCGACAGGTCAAGCCCGGCCTCGGTCAGCACCTCGCAGGCCATCCGTACCTCGCCCGCATCCGCCACCTTGGGCAGCATCAGAGTGCCGCCCCCCGGCCGCGCGGCCACCACCGCAAGCAGATCGCGCAACCCATCGGCACTTCGCAGCGAATTCAGCCGCACCACCCGCTCCGGCCCCGGATGATCGGCCAGCACCGGCAGCGCCAGCGCGCGGGCGGCGTCCTTTTCCGAGGCGGGCACCGCATCCTCGAGGTCGATGCAGACGACATCCGCCCCGCTGGCCAGCGCCTTGTCATGCACCGAAGGCCGGTTGCCGGGGGCGAACAGCAGGCTGCGCCGGGGTATGATCGGGGGTATGATCGGGGCGCTCATGCCGCCTCTCCCAGTGTCAGGCGGGGCAGTTCCGCGATATCCTGCAGCGTTTCTATCCCCGCCACCGCCGCGATCAGCCGGTCGGGGTCGGGCAGGGGCAGGCGCCCATAGCCCGCGCAACGGCGGAACTTCTCTTCGTTCTGCGCCTCCGACAGCGGCACCGCGGGATGGCCGAACACATGCGGCAGCGTGATCGCATGTTCCAGGCCCGAGGTCAGCCGCACCGTAACCCTTTGCGGATCAAGCGCATTCTCGTCGGGATTGCTGTCCAGCACCACATCTACCTTTGCCGCCTGCGCGTGAACGTTTGAATCGCTAAGCGCCGCACCCCGGAAATCGGGCACATCGACCCGCCCCTTCGCCAGAAAACACCCGGCGACGAACCGCAGGCACAGTTTCGCGTAATTCGCCTCCGGTTCCGCCACATCCGGCCGGCCCACCAGCCGAAAGACCAGCGGCGGCACCTCGGCGCGCACATGGGCCACGTCATCGGCGCCAAAGCCCTTGTCCCGCATCAGCCGCCCCAGCGCATCGACCACCCCATGCGTGAGCCGCCCCGAAGGCCATGGCTTGTGCGACATCGCCTCGATCTGCCAGTCGCGGCCAAGGCTGGGCAGGAAGGCGGACAGGTCGCAATCCGCACCTTCCAGCAGCCGGAAATAGTTGTAGGGCCCGGTAAAGATCTCATGCGGCCCCCGGAACCCCGCCGCCGCCAGATCGGCCGACATGATCGCCGCCCGCGCGTTGAAGCCCACCTGCATCCCCAGCATGGGCGAGCCTTCGGCATGGGGCTGCAGCGTGCCGGAGCATTGCGCATATTGGGCGCCAAGCGCGTCCATCACCTGCCGGTCGCTGAACCGCGCCAGTTGCCCGATGGCCGCCACCGCGCCAAAGCCCCCCGCCGTCGCCGGACGGAAGAACCGGATCGGCGCTTCGGTCACGATGCCCAGCATGGTGGACACATCCACCCCAACCGCCAGCGCCGTCACCAGATCGCGGCCCCCCACGGGCCGCCCCTTCGCCGATTCTCGTTCCGCCCATGCAAGCACGGCCGAAAGGATCGTCGCCATCGGATGCAGCACAGCACCTTCATGCACGCAGTCGAACTCGAGGCAATGGATCTGGTAGGCGTTCACGATCGCCGCCGACCCGGCACTCATCCGCTCGCCCGTCAGCCAGACGGTGGCCTGTTCCTCGCCCCCCCAGCCGCGCGCAAGGCCGATCAGCTCCTCCACCCCCGCGCCCGAGGATCCGGCGATGCCGACGCCCAGCGTATCCAGAAGGAAGGTCTTGACCCGGCCCACCGCACTTGCCGGCAGGTCGGCATACCCCGTCCCCGTCACATGCGCGGCGATACGCTCCAGCGGATTGCTCATGCGAGCGGCCCCGAGGCGGGCAGGCCATCCGGCGCCGGGTTCGCGGCCGCAAAGGCCCGCGCGATCTCAAGCCTGGACGCGCACCACACCCCTTCATGCGCCCTGACATGCGCGATGAACCGTTCCAGCGCGCCGATCCGCCCAGGCCGCCCGATGATCCGCAGATGCAGGCCCAGCGACATCATCCGGGGCGCCTCCGCCCCCTCGGCATAGAGCCTGTCGAATGTATCGACCGCGTAATCCAGCAAGTACTGCGGCGTGATCGCCGGGGTCAGCCAGAACTTCATGTCGTTGGTATCCAGCGCATAAGGCACGATCACCATGGCGCGGGGGCCATCCTTCGTCTCGACCACATCCCAGCGCGGTTCGTCGTCCGAGAAATCGTCCATGTGATACAGAAACCCCGTCTCGGCGAGCAGGCGCCGCGTCCGGTCGGTATGCAGATAGCGCGAGAGCCAGCCATAAGGCCGGGTGCCCGTCGTGGCCGCAATGCTGCTGACCGCCTTGCCGATGAATTCCGTCTCGCGCGCCTCGTCATGCGAGAATTGATGAACCCAGCGCCAGCCATGCGAACAGGACTCATGCCCGCCCGCCACGACCATCCGCGCCACATGTGGGGCGACCTCGAGCGATTGCGCAGCCGCCGTCACCGTGGTGCGGATGCCCGCCTTCGCGAAGGCCCCGAACACCCGCGGCGCCCCGGCGCGCAGCCCGTATTCATAGTTGGATTCGTTGGCATAATTCCGGATCGGGATCTTCAGCGAAACCCCCAGCTCGTCCACCGGCTCCGGCCCCTTGTCGCCGCGTGCGACAGACATTTCCGAGCCTTCCTCGACATTGATGACGAAGGACATGGCAAGGCGGGCGCGGTCGGGCCAGTAGCTCAATGGTATTCCTCCCCGCCCGAGACGTTCATCGCCTCGCCGGTGATATAGGCGGCGTCTTCGGAACAGAGGAATGCGCAGGCCGCCGCCGTATCCTCCGGCAGCCCGGTCCGGCCCAGCGGTATGCGCTTCCTCATGCCGTCGAGGTATTCCTCAAGCGTC
>JAFIEN010000213.1 GCA_020832515.1 Rubellimicrobium sp.
GCTGACCTGTGGTATCGTACCGGGCGCGATACGCTTGACGTGCGGATGAGCCGCCTTGCCAGGCTGCCGCGCGCCGATTGGGGCAAGGCCGTCTAGCATCTGGGGCTTGTATTCACGATCCTCGGGATCGCCATGCTGGTGGCCTTGGAGCAAGAGGATATCCGCGTGGTGCAGATCGGCGAACGCTTCGCGGTCGGCAATTACGAGATCGAGCTGCGCTCGGTCGATGCGGTCGACGGGCCGAACTATCGCAGCACCATGGCCACGATGGGCGTCTTCCGCAACGGTCGCGAGATCGCGGTGCTCACCCCCGAAAAGCGCTTCTACCCGGTGGCCGGCATGCCGACGACCGAGGCAGGGATCGACATCGGCTTTACCCGCGACGTCTATCTGGTCATCGGCGATCCGCAGGCCGACGGTGGCTGGGCCGTGCGCACATATATCAAGCCGTTCGCGAACTGGATCTGGGGCGGCGCCATCCTGATGTCGCTGGGCGGCTTCATCTCGCTCTCCGACCGCAGGCTGCGCGTCGCCGCAGGCGCGCCGCGCCGGGTGTCTGAGGTCGAAGGCACGGTGCCGGCCGAATGAGGGGCCTGGCGTCGATCCGTGGCGTGATGGTGGCTCTGGGCCTGGCTCTGGCCGCGCTGCCGGTGTTTGCGGCGGTGCAGCCAGACGAGATCCTCGACGACCCCGCGCTCGAAGCGCGTGCGCGCCAGATCAGCGCCGGCCTGCGTTGCCCTGTCTGCCGCAACGAAAGCATCGACGATTCCAGTGCGGATTTGTCGCGCGATATCAGGCTCATGGTGCGCGAACGCTTGCTGGCCGGGGACAGCGACCGGGAGGTGCTTGACGCCGTTGTCGCGCGTTACGGCGAGTTTGTGCTGCTGCGCCCCGATGCCCGGGGTGCCAATCTGGTGCTCTGGCTGGCAGCGCCGGCGTTGTTGCTGGGCGGGCTGGGGCTGGGTTGGGTTACCATCCGCCGCCGCAGCGTCCTGGCCGTGCCAGACGCGCTCGATGCTGATGAACAGACGCGGCTTGAGGAAATCCTTAAGTCCTGATCCAGGGCCCTGAGCGCCCCGACCGCCGGCCGGGGCTGGCGCTGACGAAAGTCAGCGCCTTGAGATGTCTACATAATCGCGCAGCTTGTCGCCGAGATACAGCTGCCGGGGCCGCCCGATCTTGAGCTGCGGATCGGCAAGCTGTTCCTTCCACTGGGAAATCCATCCCACCGTCCGGGCCACCGCGAAGATCGGCGTGAACATCGAGGTGGGAAAGCCCATCGCGTCAAGGATGATGCCCGAATAGAAATCGACATTCGGATAAAGCTTCTTATCCTGGAAATAGTCGTCTTCCAGCGCGATCCGCTCAAGCTCCTTGGCGACCTGCAGGGTCGGGTTGTTCTGTATCCCCATGAGATCCAGCACCTCGTCGGCCGAGGCCTTCATCACCTTGGCGCGCGGGTCGAAGTTCTTGTAGACGCGATGCCCGAAACCCATGAGGCGGAAGGGGTCGTTCCGGTCCTTTGCGCGCTCGATATACTCGGGGATGCGATCGACGGTGCCGATCTCGCGCAGCATCTCAAGGCAGGCCTGGTTCGCCCCGCCATGCGCAGGCCCCCAGAGACAGGCGATCCCGGCGGCGATGCAGGCGAAGGGATTGGCCCCCGAAGACGAGGCCAGCCGCACCGTCGAGGTCGAGGCGTTCTGTTCGTGATCGGCATGGAGGGTAAAGATCCGGTCCATCGCGCGCGACAGGATCGGGTCGACCTTGTAATCCTCGGCCGGGACGGCAAAGCACATGTGCAGGAAGTTCGACGCGTAATCGAGTTCGTTGCGCGGATACATGAAGGGCTGGCCTATCGAATACTTGTAGGCCATGGCTGCGATCGTCGGCATCTTGGCGATCAGCCGGTGCGAGGCGATCTCGCGCTGCTTCTGGTCGTTCACATCGGTGCTGTCATGGTAAAAGGCGCTCATCGCGCCGACCACGCCCACCATGGTCGCCATCGGATGGCTGTCCCGCCGGAAACCCCTGAAGAAATAATGCATCTGCTCGTGGATCATCGTGTGGCGGGTGATGATCCCTTCGAACTGGTCGAGCTCCTCCTTCGAGGGCAGATCGCCGTAAAGCAGCAGGTAGCAGACTTCGAGGAAATGCGACTCGGCTGCAAGCTGGTCGATCGGATAGCCGCGGTGGGTCAGGATACCTTCGTCGCCGTCGATGAAGGTGATGGTCGAATCGCAGGCTGCGGTCGAGGTGAAGCCGGGGTCGTAGGTAAAGACATTGGCCTGGGCATAGAGCTTGCGAATGTCGAGCACGTCCGGCCCGGCCGTGGGGCTGTGGATCGGCAGTTCGTAACTCTTTCCGTCGATGGTGAGGGTCGCGCTTCGTGTTTCGGCCATAGGTCGTCCCCTTCTGGGCTGTGCCCGGGCGGACGGAGGCCCGCGGGGGCGCTATCGGCGATCCGCACCCACCCGCTAACGCCAAGAGGTAACGAATCCGTTTCAGGCCGCCGCATCCTCAAGCCGGGCAAGGGTCTCCTCGCGGCCAAGGACCAGCATCATGTCGAATACGCTCGGAGACACGCTGCGACCGGCCAGCGCGGCACGAAGCGGGCCCGCCAGTTTGCCCAAGCTCAGGCCGTGCGCCTCTGCCGCAGTCGCTGCGATCGACTCCAGTGTCTCGCGCTTCCAGCTAGCATCTCGCAACTGCGGCGTCAATTCTCTCAGTATACCACGGGATACCAAATCGAGCGCCGCACTGGCGCCCTCATCCGGCACAAGCGGGCGCTCGGTCAGGATGAAGTGAGCCTTTTCAAGCAGTTCCGGCAAGGTCTTTGCGCGATCCTTCAGGCAATACATCGCCTGCGTCAGGCCGTCGCGCTGCGCTGCGGTCAAGGCTGGCGCGCCGGTCGCCTGCAGGAATGCCTCGATCTCATGCAGCAGTGCAGCATCTTCGGCGGCGGCGATATGGCGGCCGCAGATATTGGCCAGCTTCTTGTAATCGAACCGGGCGGGCGACTTGCCGATGCCTGACAGGTCGAACCATTCCTTCGCCTGCGCATCGGTAAAGAACTCGTCGTCGCCATGGCTCCATCCCAGCCGGGCAAGGTAGTTGCGCATGCCCGCCGCAGGATAGCCCATCGTCTGGTATTCGGCCGCACCCGTCGCCCCGTGGCGCTTCGACAGCTTCTTGCCGTCGGGGCCGAAGATCAGCGGGATATGGGCCATGACCGGCACATCCCAGCCCATCGCATCGTAGATCATCTTCTGCCGGAAGGCATTGGTCAGATGATCGTCGCCCCGGATCACATGGGTCACGCCCATGTCGTGATCGTCGACCACCACCGCCAGCATGTAGACCGGCGTCCCGTCCGAGCGCAGCAGGACCATGTCGTCCATCTGGTCGTTGCCGATGGTCACGGCGCCCTGCACCGCATCCTCGATCGTCGTCGCGCCGGTCTCGGGCGCGCGGATGCGGATCACATGTGGGGCGTCGGGATGGCTCGCGGGATCCGCATCGCGCCAGGGCGAGCGATAGAGGGTCGAGCGGCCCTCGGCCCGTGCTGCCTCGCGCCAGGCCTCGATCTCGTTCTGCGTGGCAAAGCATTTGAACGCCCGCCCGCGCGCCAGCATCTCGCGCGCGACCTCGGCATGGCGGGGGGCGCGGTCGAACTGGCTGATGGGCTCGCCATCCCAGTCAAGCCCCAGCCAGGTCAGCCCGTCCAGGATCGCCTGCCGGTTTTCGGGGGTGGAGCGGGCGCGGTCGGTATCCTCGATCCGCAAGAGGAACCGTCCCCCGCGTCCGCGCGCATAAAGCCAGTTGAACAGCGCCGTCCGCGCGCCGCCGATATGCAGCGCTCCGGTGGGCGAGGGCGCGAAACGCGTCACGACAGGGCTTTGGGACATGCCGGATTAACCTTCTGATAACCTTGCCCTGCCTAGGGTCGGGTTCGGGATACTCATCTGGGCGTTGAAGAACAAGTGCGTGGCTCTGGCCTGATCGGCCCGGCGCTTCTGGCGCAGCGGGGGCATCTGTTTCCCTGGGCCGCCGTGGCCTTCGGGACAGGTATCGGGCTGTGGTTCGCGCTGCGGTTCGAACCGGAACCGGCGCATTACGGAGCGGTGCTTGGACTGGGCATTGTCGCGCTTGGGCTGGCCCTGTGGCGCGATGCGGCCCATGCGCCGCTGGCCATCGGCCTTGCGCTGATCGCGGCAGGCTTTGTCGTGGCGGGCGCGCGGGCGCATCTTGTTGCCGCCCCGGTGCTCGAGTTCCGATACCATGGTCCGGTGCAGGGGCGGGTGGTGGATCTGGACCGCTCCTCGTCGGACAATCCCCGCCTTCTCCTGGACCATGTGGTGCTGGACGGCGTCGCGCCCGACCGCACGCCGGCACAGGTGCGTATCTCACTCACCGGCGAGGCGCCCGAGATCGCGCTCGACCCCGGAACGGTGGTGATCCTGACTGCCCATCTCTCGCCCCCTGCCGGCCCGACCGAACCCGGCGGCTTCGACTTCCGCCGCTTCGCCTGGTTCAAGCGGATCGGGGCGGTGGGCTATAGCCGGACGCCGATCCTGACCCTGATCCCGGCCAGGCCCAGCGGCCTTGAAATCGCCGTCAACCGCCTGCGGAAGGTGCTGAGCGCGGCCATTCGCGACCGGGTGGAGGGCGATGCGGGGGGCTATGCGGCGGCGGTGCTGACGGGCGACCGGTCAGGTCTGTCGGAGACGGCCAACCAGACGATGCGGGATTCGAACCTCTATCACCTCGTGTCGATCTCGGGGGCGCATATGACAGTGCTGGTGGCCTTCGTCTTTGCGCTGGTGCGCTACGGCGTGGCGCTTGTGCCGCCGGTCGCGCTTCGGGTCTCGGCCAAGAAGGTGGCGGCTCTGGTGGCCCTGCCGGTCGCGGCCTTCTATCTGGCGCTCGCGGGGCGCGACATGGCGACCGAACGCGCCTTCGTCATGGTCGCCGTGGCGCTTGGCGCGATCCTGCTCGACCGGCAGGCACTGACCCTGCGGTCGGTCGCCATGGCCGCGGTGATCGTCCTCGCGCTGCGGCCCGAGGGGCTGATGAACCCCGGCTTCCAGATGTCCTTCGCCGCCTCGGCGGCGTTGGTCGTCGTGTTCTCCGAGGTCCGTGCCCTCCCGCGTGAGGGGCGCGGACTGCACAGGGTGCTTTTGCCCGTGGCGGCTCTGGCGCTGTCCTCGCTGGTCGCCGGCACCGCAAGCGCGCCCTACGGGGCGGCGAACTACAACCGCGTCGCGCATTACGGGGTGCCCGCCAATCTGCTGGCGGGGCCCGCGATGGGGATCCTCGTGATGCCGGGTGGGGTCTTGCTGATGATCCTGGCCCCGATCGGCCTTGAGCGGCCGGCGGTCTGGATGGTCGATTACGGTGCGCGCTTCATCCTTTGGGTGGCCGAAATCGTGGCCAGCATCCCCGGCGCGGTCTCGGCGGTGCCGACGCCGCCGGCGGCGGTCCTGCCGCTGATCACCTTCGGCGGGGCGATGGTGATGATCTGGCAGGGACGCGGCCGTTGGATCGGTCTGGCCGGGCCGCTGCTGGCGCTTGTCCTCTGGGCCGGGGTCGAGCGTCCGGTGCTGCTGGTCGCGGATACGGGCGGCCTGATCGGGGTCATGGGCCCCGAGGGGCGTGTGCTGTCGAAACCGCAGGGCGACAGCTATGCAGCCGAAGCCTGGCTGATGAGCGATGGAGAGATCGTCACCCAGTCGGACGCCCATTCCCGCCAGGGGCTCGAGACGCGGGACCGGATCACGCGGGTCTCGCTTCCGGGAGCGGAGCTGATCTTCGTGACAGGCCAGACCGCCCATGCGCGCCTTGATGGATGCGACGGGGCCGACATCCTGATCGCCAATGTCGAACTCGAGACACCCCTTCCGTGCGAGACCTACGATCTTGCACGGCTGCGCGAGACGGGCGCCCTGTCAGGTCGGCTGCGCGAAGGTGTGCTGACCCTCGATACCGCTGCCGCCCGGGCCGGGAAGCGACTGTGGAGCACTCAATAAGTGCGGATCAGCCCGACAAGCCGGCCCTGCACGCGCACCTGATCCTCGCGGTAGAGTTGGGTCTGATAGGCCGGATTGGCCGCCTCGAGCGCGATCATCCCGTTCTGGCGGCGATAGCGCTTGAGCGTGGCCTCCTGATCCTCGACCAGCGCGACCACGATATCGCCGTTGTCGGCGGCCGAGGTTTCGCGGATCACCACCACATCGCCGTCATTGATCCCGGCGTTGATCATCGAATCTCCGCGCACCTCGAGTGCGTAATGTTCGCCCGCCCCGACCATCGACCTGGGCACGGCGACATTATGCGACACTTCCGAGATTGCAGCGATCGGAACGCCGGCGGCGATCCTGCCCATCACGGGCAGTTCGATCGCCGATACCGTTTCGACATCGCGTGCGTTGCGGGGGCGGGACGCGGATGCCGATTGCTGCGCATCGGGCCGGTCGCCCTCGATCACGCGGGGCGTGAAGCCTGCCCCGGCGCGCGCCTTCATCGCATCGGGCATCTTCACGATCTCGAGCGCGCGGGCGCGATGGGCAAGACGGCGGATGAAGCCACGCTCTTCCAGAGCGGTGATCAACCGATGGATGCCGGACTTGGACCGCAGGTCCAGCGCTTCCTTCATCTCGTCGAATGATGGCGGGACCCCGTCACGCTGCACCCGGTCGTGGATGAATTCGAGAAGGTCGCGCTGTTTCTTGGTCAACATGGGCAAGCTTTCGACGCAAGGGTATCCATTAGCGCGATGTTCTACGCATGTTCCTGTTTTGTGTCAACCCTCATGGCCATGGAATGCCGATCTCGGGCCATGGCGCTGGTGCAGGCCGGCCTGCCCCGGAGGGCATGACAAGACCGCGCGCGGGGGGCAGCCACCCTATGGCAGAAGTTCGAGGGGATCGACGCTCTCCATGCCGCGGCGGATCTCGAAATGGAGAAAGCTCGGGTCGCCCTCGGCCACCTTGCCGATCACCTGACCTTGCGTGACGCTTTGGTCGCGCTGGATCGTCAGGTTGTCGAGATGGGTGTAGACCGTCAGCAGATTGTCCGCGTGGCGGATCACGACGATCTGGACCCCTTCGGTATTGCGCGTGATCGCAGCGACGGTCCCGGCTGCGGCTGCCCGCACATCCGTGCCGGAGGCCGAACCGATGGCGATCCCTTCGTTCCGGCCCGGCGCATAGCCCCGAATGATCGCGCCCGGCACGGGACGGATGAAATCCGTTGCGCGCTCGGGTGCGCTTTGCTGTGCGCCAAGGTCGGGGACGGTGTCGGGCGGCGGCGGGCTTGC
>JAFIEN010000214.1 GCA_020832515.1 Rubellimicrobium sp.
ATTCGCACGGCGGAAATCCGAGGGGCTGGGGCGCGAGGCCGCCTCCCGGACGGCCACGGGTCACGACGGGGATTTCGCGGCAGCCTGCGACACGATCCTTGCCGCGCCGGCAGCTTTCACTTTTGAGAGCTTTTCCGATCTGGCCGATGTGATCGCTGCCGATCCGATCCACGATTTCGACACCCAGACCGGGATGCCAGTCGCCCGCTATGCCTGAAGACGGCGCCGCCCTGATCGCGGGCTTCGCGCGGCGGCAGATCCGGACCGCCCTGACCGACACGACGTCAGGCGAAATGGTGACGGTCTCGATCCTCGGCCGGGCCATCGCGATCCGCGGTCCGCAGGGGCCGCTGGCAGGCTGGATCACTGCGAACTTGACCACTCTTCCGGCCGACACGGCGCCTGATTACCGCATCCTTTGCCGCAGCGGGCCCGCGTTTCTGGAGGATCATCCCGATTTCGCCCTGTTCGAGCATCTCTCCGACCTCGACCTCGAGGCAGCGCTGGCCCGCGTCGGGCTGACGGGCCGGCTTTGCCGCACCCCGCTTGTCTGGGATCTGTTCGATCCCGCCGCGCGCCTTGGCCTGCGCCTTCAACTGGCACCCGACGCCCTGCCGGAATGGGAGGCGACCGCGCCCATCGCCAATTTCCTGGCTGCCATCGCCCGTGCCGAAGCCCATGGGATGATCCATGCGGCCAGCCTGTCGCGAAGGGGGCAGGGTTGCCTGATCGTGGGCGAAGGCGGGCGGGGCAAGTCGGGCACGACGCTGGGCTGCGTCCTGCACGGGCTGGATACGGCGGGGGACGACTACGTTCTGGTGACCTCGGCCCCGCCCTATGTCGCCCGGCCCGTCTATCGCACGATGAAGCAGGATGCCGGCGGGCTGATGCGCTGCGGCCTTGACCCGGCTGACTTCGGCGCGCGCAACTGGCAAGGCAAGCATGTCTTTGCGATCGACGCGCTGCGCGCCGGCGCCCTCTCCGACGGCTTCGCGCTTGGTGCCGTGCTGGTGCCCCGGATCACCGGGGGCGCAGAGACGCGGATCGCCCCTGTCTCCGGGGCCGAGGCCTTTGCCGCGGTGATGCCGTCCAGCCTTGGCCAGCTCAGCGGCGACAGACGCGCCCGCTTTGCCGAAACGGGGGCCTTGATCCGCGCTTTGCCCTGCCGCAGTGTTGCGCTGGGCACCGATCCCCGCGAAGTGACAGCGGTGATTTCGGACTGGCTCGAGCGGGGTTGCCCATGACGCTGGCCATCATCATGCCCGCCCGGAACGAGGCCCGCTTCATCGCCATGGCCATCGCCTCGGTTCTTGCGGATGCCGATGAAGCGGCTTTGGTGCCCGTGACGGTGCTTGTGGTCGACGACGGATCGACCGACGAGACAGCCGCCATCGTCGCCCGAATGGCGCACGACGATCCCAGGATCAGACTGATCCCGGGTGCCCGAGAGGGCGCAGGCCCCGCCCGCAACCGTGCCCTTGCCGTCCTGCCCCGGGGGACGACGCTGATCGGCTTTCTCGATGCGGATGACGTCTGGCCCAAAGGCCGGCTTGCCGCCGACCTTGCCCTGATTGCCGCCGATCCCGAATTGCAACTGGTCTATGGCCGGATGCGTCTGGTCGAGAGCGAAACCCCGGATCTTGCCACGGTACTGACGCAAGAGGATGTGATCCAGCTTGGTGTGAGCCTGAGCGCCGGCATTTTCCGGGCGACGTGCCTTCTGGCGAACGGAGGGTTCGATCCGGCCTTCGTGCAGTCCGAGGATTTCGACTTTCTTCTGCGGCTTTTCGAAACGAAGCCCAAGGCCGTCATCACCGACCGGGTGATGGTGCTTTACCGCCGTCATCCGGGCAATTCGACTGCCAACAAGCCCCAGATGCGCCACTTCTTTCTGCGCGCGCTCATGGAACACGCGAAACGGCGCCGGCAGGACCCCGCGCTGCCCGGCGTGGAGTGGGTCTGGGGGGGCGGCTTCGGCCGCACCTCGGGCGATACGGAACCCGCCATGCCCGTGCGAGGCGCCGCTCGATGAAGCAGACCTATTCCGTGATCATCCCGGCCTGGAACGCGACAGCCCATATTCTCGAGGCATTGGCCTCGGTCGCGGCCCAGACCGTGCCCGCGGCCGAGATCATCGTCGTCGACGACGGCTCGACCGACGACCTGACGGCGGTGATCGCGGCAGCGGCCCCGCCCGGTGTCAGGCTGATCGTGCAGGAAAACGCCGGCCCCGGTGCCGCAACAACGCGGGGGATCCTCGCGTCAGACAGCCCTGTCGTGGCGACGCTGGACGCCGATGACCTGTGGCTGCCCGAAAAGATGGCCCGGCAGCTGTCCTGCCTGTCCGACGATCCCGCCCTCTCCGGTGTCTTCGCGCGGATGCAGTCCTTTCACGACGGGCCGGCCCGTCGTTGGGCCGACGATGCCCGTTCGGGCTGGACCCGAAGCACCATGGTCCTGCGGCGCGCGGCCTTCGACAGGGTCGGCCCGATGATCGACCCGCCGGGCCGCGCCGGGGAAGTGATCGACTGGATCGCGCGGGCGCGCGAGATGGACCTTGCCCTGCGCATGATCGACGAAGCACTGGCCCGGCGCCGCATCCATGCCGCAAGCCTGACGCATAACCGCGACGCGGGCACGGACCGGGCCTATCTGCAGGTCGCCTGGCAGGCGATCCGGCGTCGCAGGGAGCGCGAGGGCGGAGGGTGCGGGACTTGACCTTCGATCCAGCCGTCGCGGACGCTGCCTATCCTGACCGCATGTTGCGGTTTGCCGCCTTTTCCAACGACCCCGACAGGGCGCTTGACGCTGCGCGCGACTGGATCGCAGCGGTCGATCCCGAGGCGATCACCTATCCGCAGCACCGCATGATCGCGCGCATGATGATGCGCCAGGAAGGCCGGCTCGAGGACGGGCCGCTGGTGCAGAGGCTGCGGGGCGTTCGGCGGCAACTCTGGACGCGGGCGAAGGTCAACCTCGCGCTGCTTGGGCCGGCCCTTGCCGATCTGGGCGGGCTCGGCGGCGATGTGCTGGTCATCGGCACCGGGGCGGCGCTGGCGCGGGGCGCGCGCTGGGCGGCGGACGGCTTCGATGTGGCCGATCTTGTGGTGCGGGGGCGCAGCCAGGAGGCGGCGGTCGCACATCTGACCGCGGCAGGATGGACCATCGCACCGGTGCAGGCCGAAACCTGGCAGAAGGCGCGGACCCTGTGGCTGTCGCGCCCGCCAAGCGGCAGGTTGCGGCTTCATCGTCCCAGGGCTTTTGGCGGCATCGACCCGCTCAGCCTGTTTGTCGGCACCGAAGCCGGGGATCTTCCCGGCGCCGGCCCGGTCACGCTGCCAGCTTCTTCCGTCGTCCTGCGCCTTGCCCTGTCGCAGGCGATGGAAGGGCGTTCGGTGACCGACCAATGGCTCTTCGATCTTGCCAATGCGGGCGACATGCCGGGTGGCGCCGATCTGCTGCGCGAGGTGTTCGCGGCAGAAGACGAATGGGCTGCTTCCGGCCTCCGCGACTGGCTGGACCGCGAGGCAGGGCTGACGTTCTGAGTGCGCAAAAGGGCAGGGCGCCCGCTTCGCCAGGGCTGGCTGAGGCGCAGGGTGAGAAATCTGTCTACACGGGGACCGGGTGTCTGTTATCGTGATGCCATAGCGAAGCAACGTTGTTCAGTCGCATATTTCGTTGATGGGGGTCTGTCGGTCGGAATGGATCAGCGGATCGGGCCAATTGCCAGCGGAACCGAACCGGACTTTTCCGGATGGGCAGAACTGTCCGATACCCGTGTCGAGGCGCCGCCCGCCGGGCTGCTGACACTGAACGCCCGGCTTGAGTCGCATGCGGCCTGCCATCCCGAGAGGACCGCCCTGACCTTTCTGCGCGACGGCACAGGCGAAACTGCCTGCCTGAACTTCGGCGGTCTGGCCCGTCGCGTAGGCCGCATCGCGGCGTCGCTGGCAGGGCGGGGACTGGGGCAAGGATCGGTGCGGCGGGCCCGGGAAGGGCAGGCGCGGGTCCTGCTGCTCTATCCGTCGGGGCTGGATTTCGCGCAGGCCTTTCTGGGTGTCCTGCGTGCGGGCGCCGTGGCCGTGCCTGCCCCCCTTGCACAGGGCAGCCGGGCCGGCACCGCGCGGATGGCCGCCATCGCCGGGGATGTCGCCCCCGCGCTGGTGCTGACCGATGAGGCGCATCTGGACGAGACACGGGCCGCACTTGCCCCCGGGACCGAGGTCCTGACGATCGAGGATCTTCTGCAAGCGGCCGGCGCAGATGCTCCTCTGCCCGATCTGCCTGGCGCGGGCGATCTGGCGCTGATCCAGTATACATCGGGCTCGACCGGCACGCCGCGGGGGGTCTGCGTCAGCCATGCCGCGATGATGGCCAATCAGCGAATGATCGCCGATCGTTTTGGCCATTCCCGCGACAGCGTCTCGGTCAGTTGGCTGCCGATGTTCCACGACATGGGGCTGATCGGCAGCCTGCTGCAGCCGGTCCATGCCGGGTTCCACGGCGTGTTGATGCCGCCGATGGCTTTTCTGGAAGAGCCGCTGCGCTGGCTGGCCGCCATCGCCCGATACGGCCGTCCGGGGCATACCACGGCAGGTGCGCCAAATTTCGCCTATGATTTCTGCGTCGACCGTATCCCGCTGGCCGACCGCGCCAGCCTGGACCTGCGCGCCTGGACCGTCGCCTTCAGCGGGTCCGAACCGGTCCGGGCGCGCACGCTCGACCGGTTCGCCGCGGCCTTTGCGCCCTACGGCTTTCGCGCGCGTGCCTTCTATCCCTGCTACGGCATGGCCGAGGCGACGCTGCTGATCTCGGGCGGCGATCCCGCGACACCGCCCCGGCGGGTGAGCGTGTCAGACGCCGGGCAGGCCCCGCGCGATGTGGTGAGTTGCGGGGCGACGGGGGCGGATCACGCCATCCTGATCGTCGATCCCGAAACCTGCGCGCCCCTGCCTGACGGGGATACGGGCGAGATCTGGGTCGCCGGGCCTAGCCTGGCCGCGGGCTACCGGAACCGGCCCGACGAGACGGCGGCCAGTTTCGCCGCCGCACCCGTCGGCACGTCGGATGCCCGCTGGCTCCGCACCGGGGATCTGGGCTTCCTCGACGGGGGCGAGTTGTTCGTCACCGGCCGGATCAAGGATGTCATCATCCTGAAGGGCCGCAACCATTATCCGCAGGATATCGAGGCCACGGGGCAGGCCAGCCATGACAGTCTGCGCGCCGATGGGGGCGCGGCCTTTCTGATCGAGGGCCTTGATGCCGCGGGCCGCGACAGGCAGGCGCTGGTCGTGGTCCATGAGGTGACGAGTGCCACACTGCGCGCGCTGCCCGCGGCCCTGTCCGGGATCGCGGGCGCGGCCCGGGCGGCGGTCTCGCAGGGTCACGGGTTGCATCTGGCGGTGCTGGCGCTGATCCGCCCGGGGCATCTTCCCCGCACCACCAGCGGCAAGATCCGCCGCCGCGCGACCCGCGACGCCTTTCTTGCAGGCGATCTGGCCCTTCTGGCCGAGGATCGCCACGGCCCCGCCTTCTGGCGGCAGACCCCTGAAACAGAGCCCGTTCCGCCTCACCCAGACCCGTCAGAAAGGGATGACCCGCGATGAGCCTTCACGAAAGCACCGATTACGGCCCCGCCCCCCGCCGCGACGACCGCACTGCCCTGCCCGAGGGGATCACGGTCGAGCATGACGGCTTTCACACCGTGCAGAAGGTCCATGCCACAGCCATCGCCGTCCTGCCGACGATCGGCACGGGGGCGGCGCTCTGGCTGGCCTGGCAAAACGGGGTGACGGCGACCGATATCTGGCTTCTGGTGGCCTTTTACCTGTTCACCATCATGGGGATCACGCTGGGCTATCACCGCCTGTTTTCGCACCGGTCCTTCAAGGCAGTGGCCCCGGTGCGGGTGATCCTCGCCATTGCGGGGATGATGGCGGCGCAGGGGTCGGTCATCTACTGGGTGTCGAACCACCGCCGTCACCACCAGTATACCGACCTGCCCGGCGATGTGCATTCGCCCTATATCCGCGACGAGGGCGAGATGGATATCGTCACCGGCTTCTGGCATTCGCATATGGGCTGGACCTTCAACCACAAGATGACGAATGCGGTCCTCTATACCAAGGACATCTATCGCGACGCGCCTGTGGCCCGGGCCAACCGGCTCTACTATGTCTGGGTCATCCTTGGGCTTGTGCTGCCCGCGTTGATCGGCGGGATCATGGGCGGCTGGTACGGCGCGCTGACCGGGTTCCTCTGGGGCGGCATGGTGCGAATGTTCCTGACCTATCATTTCGTCAACGGGATCGACAGCGTCACCCATATCTTCGGCCGCCAGCCCTTCAAGTCGGACGATCACAGCGTGAACAACGCGCTCTGGGCCCTGCCGACGCTGGGCGAGGGCTGGCACAACAACCACCATGCCTTTCCGTCCTCCGCCGTCTTCGGCTTCGAATGGTATCAGCTCGATCCCGGGGCCTGGATCCTCTACGGGCTGCGCCGCCTTGGCCTTGTCTGGGATATCCAGCGCCCGTCCGAGGCGATGATCGCCGCCAAGCGCCGCGAACCGGCCTGAGGGGGCGGGGATGAGCACAACCACCCCCGAACCCGAAACCCTGCGCGCCCGCGTCCTGAGCGAGGCGGCGACGCGGCCCCCCGCGCCGCCCGACATCACCGTCGACAGCCCCGAATTCCAGCGCCTGCAGCGGCGGGTGGCGGCGGCAACGATCGTGCTGCCCTTCCTGGGGACGCTGGCGGCGGTGGCGCTGGCCTTCGTGATCCCGGTCACATGGCTGGACCTGACGCTTCTGGCGGTGATGTATCTGGTCACCACGCTGGGCATTACCGCGGGGTTTCACCGGCAGTTCGCGCATCGGTCGTTCAAGGCGAAACCGGGCCTGCGGGTCGCGCTTGGCATCGCGGGGTCGATGGCGGCGCAGGGCAACCTGATCTACTGGGTGGCCACCCACCGCCGCCACCACCAGTACAGCGAGGGCGAGGGCGACCCCCATTCCCCCTATCTGCACGAGGGCCAGCCGCTGGGCTGGCTGCGGGGCCTGTGGCATTCGCATCTGGGCTGGATGCTGGACAGCCAGATGACCAACACTGTCAAGTTCACCAAGGACCTGATCCGCGACCCCGCGATCCGGCGCGTCAACGACCTCTATTTCCTCTGGGTGGCCCTTGGTCTTGCCCTTCCGGCGCTGGTGGGCGGGCTGGTCACCCTGTCCTGGACGGGGGCGCTGACCGGGTTTCTGTGGGGCGGGATGGTGCGGATGTTTCTGGCCCATCACGCGATG
>JAFIEN010000215.1 GCA_020832515.1 Rubellimicrobium sp.
AGGACTTGAACCTGCGACCTTCCGTCCCCCAGACGGACGCGCTACCAGGCTGCGCTATAGCCCGACTGCGCGCCTTTTGCCGGGTTTCGAAGGCAAGAGCAACCCGTAATCGCGGCTCAGATCCGGTCATCCGCCATTCGCCCCAGAAGCGCCAGAAGCCTGTCCCGACAGGTCGCGATCGCGCGCCGGCGGGTGGCAAGATGGGCGTGATCGCTCTGCACGATCCGTGACAGGATACCGGGGAAGGCGGCTGCGGCCGGGGGCAGGTCGGCAAGCGCCTTCGCCGCGATCGCGGCAGGCGGCGGGGCGGTCGGCTGTCCCGCGTGACTGGCGGATCCGGGCATGGCCGGCGCGGGTGCGGGCGGGGCCTCGGCCTCCACCCCGCGTTCTTGCCCGCGTTCTTGCCCGGGCTCTTGCCCGCGTTCGGGCGGGATCGGCAGACGGTGCTCGATCTCGAGCGGTGGAAGATGCGCCGGGCGGCCCGCATGCATCGGAAGCGGTGCGGCAGGGGGCGGCAAGGTCATCGATGGTTCCGGCCCGGACGCGTTTGTCGGGTCATCGGCGTCGTCAGCCCCGGACGAAATGGTGGCGGGGGGTGCGGCAGGCTGCGCGACAACGTCGATCACCAGACCGGCATCTGCCCCTTCGCCGATCGCCACGACATGGCGTATGCCCTGTTCGCGCAGAAGCTTCTGCACGCCCTTGATCGTCATGCCCTGTTCATGCAGCAGCCGCTTGATCCCGGCCAGCAGCGCCATGTCCTCGGGCCGGTAGTAGCGGCGTCCGCCTGCGCGCTTGACGGGCTTTATCTGGCTGAACTTGCTCTCCCAGAACCGCAGGACATGGGCAGGCGTATCGAGCCAGTCCGACACTTCGCTGATGGTGCGGAAGGCCTCCGGGGATTTGCTCATGCCTCGGCTTGCCCCCGCCTGCCGCCCGGATCAGCGCCGGTTGCCGGCGGCCACACGTTCCTTCATCAGATGCGAGGACCGGAACGTCAGCACGCGGCGGGGATGGATCGGCACTTCTTCCCCGGTCTTCGGGTTGCGTCCGATCCGTGCGGATTTCTCGCGCGTGGAGAACGTGCCGAAAGACGAGATCTTGACGCTTTCACCGCCGACAAGCGCGTCCGAAATCATCCGCAAGACCCCTTCGACAAGCTCGGCGCTTTCGTTGCGCGACAAGCCCACTTCCCTGTGCACGGCTTCCGCGAGGTCCATTCGGGTCAGTGTCTCTCCGGCCATCTTTCCCTCACGTCATTTTGCCCGAGCTTAGAGCGTCCTGCGATTCCGAGTCAATATCAAGCACTTGTCGTGCGGATTTCAGGCGGGTCACCGCTACCAGCGCAGCACCACCGCGCCCCATGCCAGACCGCCGCCGATGGCCTCGGTCAGCAGAAGATCGCCCGGCTTGATCTGCCCGCGCGCGACGCCCACCGACAGTGCCAGCGGGATCGAGGCTGCCGAGGTATTGCCGTGGTCCTGCACCGTCACCACGACCCGATCCATCGGCACCTGCATGCGTTGGGCCGTCGCGGTGATGATCCGCAGATTCGCCTGATGTGGCACGATCCAGTCAACATCCGCGCTGCACAGCCCCGCCTTGTCCAGCGCCGCATGCCCCGTTTCGGACAGTTTCTCGACCGCGTGTCGGAAGACCTCCTTGCCGGCCATGCGCAGATGGCCCGTCGTCCCGGTCGAGACACCCCCATCGACGTGCAGAAGCTCGCGGTGACGTCCGTCGGAATGGATGTCGGCGGCCAGGATGCCCCGGTCCGCCGTCGATCCCGTGCCCGTGCCCGCCTCGAGCACGACGGCACCCGCGCCGTCGCCGAACAGCACGCAGGTCGACCGATCCGTCCAGTCCATCAGGCGCGAAAACGTCTCGGCCCCGATCACGAGGACGCGCTGCGCGACGCCTGCGCGGATCAACGCATCGGCATTGGTCAGGGCAAAGACGAAGCCGGCGCAGACGGCCTGCACATCGAATGCAAAGCCGCCCCGCATGCCCAACCCGGCCTGCACCATGGTCGCGGCGGAAGGAAAGGTGAAATCCGCAGTGGAGGTGGCCAGCACGACCGCGTCGATGTCATCGGGTTCAAGCCCGGCCGCATCCAGCGCATGGCGCGCGGCCTTGGTGGCCATCTGCGACGTCGTCTCGCCCTCGGCTGCGAAATGGCGCCGTTCGATTCCGGTGCGGGTCCGGATCCAGTCGTCGGACGTGTCGAGGCTGGCCTCGAATTCGGCATTGGGGACGATCCGTTCGGGCAGGTAATGCCCGACCCCCCTGACCACAGCGCGTATCGTCATGCCTTCCTTGCATTCCCTTCACGGATCCCGCCATGTGGCGCACGCGCCGTGGCTGCCGGATCCGGCTCTGCATCCTGTCGCGTGGCGGCCGGGGTCTTTGCCGCGGTCTCCTCTGCAGACGGCGCCTCGGGCGCCATCGCCTTTGCCGGCTCGCTCGTGCCGCCCCTGGCGGCGGTTTCGGGCAGGATGTCCTGCGCCAATGCGGTGGCAGGCGTCACCCGAGCGGCGAGCCGCTCCGAAAAACCGGAACTTGCCAGACGATTGGCCAGCAACAGGGCGGCGACGATCCCGGTCTCGTCGGCGGAACCATGGCTCTTGATCACCGTGCCGTTGAGGCCAAGAAAAACCCCGCCATTGACCCGGCGCGGGTCGATCCGCGTCTTCAGCCGCTTGAGCGAGGTCATGGCCAGAAGTGCCGCGATCCGTGACAGCGGGGTCTTGTTGAACGCCTCGCGCAGAAGTTCCGAGATCAGCGTCGCCGTGCCCTCGCCGGTCTTGAGGGCGACATTGCCGGTGAAACCGTCGGTCACGATGACATCGACCCGGTCCGAGGGCAGATCGCCGCCTTCGACAAAGCCCACATAGTCGAAATCGCCCCGGGGTGCTGCCCGCGCGATCAGGTCGTTGGCGACCTTGAGTTCGGCCCGGCCCTTGTGCTCTTCCACACCGACATTGAGAAGTCCGATCCGGGGCCGCGCGATCCCAAGCCCGTGGCGCGCATAGGATGCGCCCATCAACGCGTAAAGCAGCAGGTCCTCTTCGTCGGCCTTGATGTCGGCGCCCGCGTCCAGCATCAGGTTGAACCCACCGGGATTGCGCGATGGCCAGAGGCAGGCAATGGCGGGCCGGTTCACGCCCTCGATCCTGCGCAGCTGCAACATCGCCACGGCCATCAGGGCGCCGGTATTGCCGCAACTGACGCAGACCCCCGCATCGCCCGCGCGCAGGGCGGCGATCGCAGACCACATCGAGGTGCCCTTGCCGTTGCGCATCGCATGGCTGGGTTTGTCGGACATGGCGATCACGCCCGCGGCATCGGCGATCGTGACCCGATCCTCGATCCGCCGGCGGGACAGAAGCTGCGCAAGCTGGTCGCGCGGACCATGCAGCAAGACGCGGGCCGCCGGTTCGATCTCGAGAAAACGCGCAAGGCCCGCGACCACGGTCGCAGGCCCGTTGTCTCCGCCCATCGCGTCAAGCGAAATCACCGTCGAAGACCCGTTGGCCAGTGTGCCTGAAACTGCCGGGTTAGGTGCCGCCATGACCGAGGCTCGGCAGCTTACGCCGCCTCGTCGTCCAGATCGACCTCGTCGGCCATCGCCACGACTTCGCGCGCAGCATAATGGCCGCACGACGGGCAGACGTGATGCGGACGCTTCAGTTCGCCGCAGTTCGCGCATTCGTTGGGATTGCCGGCGACCAGCGTGTCATGCGAGCGGCGGTTGCCCTTGCGGGCGTTGGAGACTCGGTTCTGTGGGACGGCCATGTCACACCTCGGGGTTCGGCTGGGCGCATGGCCCGGATTTCTGTTTCGTCACGCTACTGTCACAGCGGTATCACGCGGGCCATACACGCCCCGGTCGCCCCTGTCGAGCCATGAGTCGGGAGATCGCTACATAGCGACCCGGCCACCAAGCGCAAGAGCAAGCAGACCCGCAGGGACCGGTTTGTCAGTGCGGGTCGTCGTCTGCGCCATCCTCTGCGCCATCCTTTGCGCCGTCGGCCGCGTCATCTTCCCCGGTCCCGCCGAGCCGCTCCAGCGCCGCCTTCAGGCCCGCGAAGGGGCGCAACTCGTCTTCGGTCAGAGGGGCCACGCCCGGGGGCGCCCCGATATCTGCCTCGAGGGTCGCGCCCTCGGCCCGGGGCCAGTGCGGGAGGGCAAGGGCCAGCGCCTCGGCCATCACGAGGCGCAGGTCCAGCGTCGCGGGCAGCGCCTCGACGGTATCGTCGTCCGGCATCTCGATCTCGCCGGGGCCGGGCGGTGCAAGGCCTTCGACATAGCGGCGGATCACGGTCTCGTCGATCCGCGTGGTGACGGGGGCCAGCGTGATCACGCAGTCCTGCACCACGGTCGCGCCAAGTTCGGCCCGCAGGTCCCAGTCGCTCCGCCCGGTCGGATGCAGCGTGCCGGAAAAGCGCAGCTTGCGGATCGCGGGGATGCCCAGATCCTGCGCCAGTGACGCGCGTTCGTCCGCATCGGGGGCAAGCGTGAAGGCCGTGTCGCCGCGCCGGGACACCTCACCCAGCCTTACCGTCGGGCGAGCCATGTCATGTGCGGGGGCCCGCGCGGGCGGAGATGCCGGGGAGGTGGGCATGGCGCTTCCTTTCTTGAACAGGAGGGCGTGCTTGCTATAAGCCGGATAAAAGCCGCAAGGTGCCAAGGCAAGAGTGCAGAGAGAGGCAATGATGCGCAGTCGCCACGCGGCCATCCAAGCCGGGGCAGGTTCCCGACTGACCTGTGTGCGGCTGACGTTGGCGCTTGTCATGGTCGCGCTCCTGTCGGCCTGCGCGCCGCAATTCCGCGACCACGGATACATACCTCCCGAAAGCGAGCTTGCCCGCCTGCAGGTGGGTGTCGACACGCGCGAGAGCGTGATCGCCTCCGTCGGCGCCCCCACGATCGCGGGCGTTCTGGGCGACGACGACTTCTATTATGTCCAGAGCCGGTTCCAGCATGTCGGCTTCCTCGCGCCCGAAGAGATCGAGCGCAGCGTCCTTGCCATCAGCTTCACCCCGGCTGGCACGCTGGCCAATATCGAGCGGTTCGGCCTTCAGGACGGCCGCGTCGTCGCCCTGTCGCGTCGCGTGACGGTGGAGAGTGTTCGCGACACCACCTTCATTCGGCAGCTTCTGGGCAATATCGGTCGCTTGGACGCCGAGACGCTGTTCGGCGAATGACGGACGGCATCAGGCCTTGCCGCTGCCGTCCCGATCGCGCGCCTCGTAATCTGCCAGCGTCTTGCCGGGTTCGTCCACGAAAAGCTGCGGCAGCACCCGAAGCGTGGTGATCCTGTCCACCCGGAAGACGCGAAAGTCGGCCCGGAGTTCGCACCAGGCCGTCGCGGTCCAGACGCGGCCCCAGTATTCCATCTGCAAGGGCCGGATGATCCGGTCGGTGACCGCGCCGGTCGCATCCGCATAGCTCACGCCCAGCTTCTGGCGGGCCCGGATCGCGGCGCGGATCGTCGGCATGTGGCGAAAGCCCGCCGCAGCTTCGGCGAAGGGATAGACGGCAAGGCCAAAGCCGCCCGCGGGCGCGTGGCGGTCTTCGGGCAGGACGGCGTCGATCTTGGCCGACAGGCTTTGCGCGGCCGCGCGCAATTCATCATCGGCCGCCTCCATCACGACGGCCATGCCCAGATGCAGCGCCTCGAGTTCCGTCATCGTCAGGTTCAGCGGCGGCAGCGTGATCGCCGCCGTCGCCATGTAGCCAAGGCCCCGCTCGCCCGCGATGGGAATGCCCGAGGCGATGAGCGTGTCCATGTCGCGGTAGATCGTGCGGACCGACACGTCCAGTCGCAGGGCCAGATCCTGCGCGCGGTGCAGCCGCCCGTCGCGCAGGATGAGGATCAGGTCGAACAGGCGGTCGCTGCGTGACATGGGCCTTTCTGGCAAGCCTCAGGGCATTTGCCAATGCAGGGTGGCATGGCGCATCGTCATGCTGGCTTCGTCGATGGCCTGCAGGAAGGGCAGGGCGCGGGGATCAGCCATGACCGCCTGCGCCGCCGCCTGTGCATCGGCAAGGCTGGCCCACAGGATGTGGTCGGTCCAAAGGCCGTCCTCCGACCGGCTGAGGTGGCGGAGAACAAAGCCCGGGCTTGCCGCCAGCAGCGGCCCGGTCGCGCGGGCGGCCTCAAGGAAGGCGGCCTCCCCGGTGCCATCGGCAAGGCGGAAGGTGACGATCTCGGCCACCTGCCCGACGGGGGCGCTGCCCGCGTTGCCGACCACCTCGGCCGGTGCTGCAAGTGGGGTCACGGCAGGGGGCAGGCCGAACATGGCCTTCATCGGAGAGTGCATCGCGTATCCTTTCTGCGATTCGTGGTGGGCCTTCCGTCTGGCACATCGCAACTGACATGAATCTGTCAGTTGACAGGATGGTGTCAAAATAATCCCCTCATCACCGGGCGATTTGGGCCCAATCGCGTCCGGGGCGCTTTTCGTCGACGGGGCGGCGGCGTATCTAGACGTCAGGATGGCGATGCGCCGCTCTGTCGGCGGCTTCATGGGGAATTTGGGAAATGCTGAACAATGTCGGCCCGCTGGGCCTTCTTCTGATCGCGGTCGTGGTTCTGGTCCTGTTCGGGCGCGGCAAGATCGCCTCGCTCATGGGCGAGGTGGGCAAGGGGATCACCGCCTTCAAGAAAGGCGTGGACGAAGGCAAGAAGGAGCTTGACGACGAGACGCTTCAGGCCGCCCGCGACGTGACGCCCGCAGAGGACAAGGACAGGGTCTGAGGTCGGGTGCACTGCCCGCGGAGTGCTTTGTCGCAAGGCCAGGAAAGCGTGATCCATGTTTGATTTCGGGTTCTCCGAGCTTCTGATCGTCGGTGTCGTCTCGCTGATCGTGGTCGGTCCGAAGGACCTGCCCGTCATGTTCCGCAATGTCGGCCGCGTCATGGGCAAGGCCCGCGGCATGGCACGCGAGTTTTCGCGCGCCATGGATGCCGCCGCCGACGAGGTGGGCGTGAAGGAGATCAACAAGACGCTGAAGGCGGCCTCAAACCCCAAGGCCTATGGTCTGGACAAGCTGCGCGAGGCCAGCGGGATCGACGAACTGGACGCCTCGGTCCGATCCTCTGTTTCGGTGAGTTCGAAGGCGGGTGACAAGGGCGCGAAAGCGGCATTGCCCAAGCCTTCGGCCCATGCTCCGGGCTCCGACACGGCGGCCCTTTCCGCAAACCGGGCCGAGGATCGCA
>JAFIEN010000216.1 GCA_020832515.1 Rubellimicrobium sp.
GATGACCCTCAAACGGTAATCTCGGCGCAGCCGAAAGCGTTGATCAGACGTTCCTCAGGAAGCCGCATACCAGCCTTTCGCAAAATACTATCACGCTCATGTTTCTGAATCGTTTTATCGTGCGGGTTTGGAAATTTAATTTTCTCTCCGTTGTCGATCTTGTACCAGGAATGATCAGTAGCAGCCACATGCTGGCCACCCAGATATGCCTCCACAAACGTGCGGAACTCCCTGCGGTCGGGAGCCCGATAGGGCTGAATGCGAGCAGCATACGCTGAATCATTCACGAAATATATCGGACACAGCTTGGGCTCAGAAAGCGGGTAAAGTCTGACGTCAGGTCGGAGCGTCTGACCAAGACCCCAGTGCAGCGCTCTGTCTCCTGTTGTTCTATTAAAGAACAACAGCTGCGACCACGGCGGCAACCCACTCAGTACACTACCTGCCAGCAACCCTTCGGAATCTCTGCGTTGAGTGGCGTTCATATCGAATTCTGAATAGGGTTCTGGACACTGACGAAGAAATGCTCGGATCGTCGCTGAGATACCAGGCGCGCCCCCAAGCTTGTCTCGCGTCACGCGCCTGAATGCAAAACCGTTTGCCAAACTTTCTTCAATATTGATCGGTTCGAGGGTGCCTGTTGACTTTGAAGCAAAATAGTATTCGTACCGCTTTAGCTTTGGCATGAGCGGAACGCATTCTTGCGAAATAGCCCAAGCGTCGATCCAGAAATGGTATCGTTCGTGCTCGTAGAGAAGCGTCATCGCGAGGCGTTGCGCCTCAGCGGCAGGCAAAGCCGGAGTGTGCGCTCGAAACTCCGCTGCGACAGCAGCAACGCCTGCATCCAGCAGGAATATTCCCCACTTACCCTTGAATGGCGCAAGGTCAAAGAACCGGAAGGATTTGTAGAAAGCCAGCACGTCCAGGCCGAGGTCTCTAGCTGCTTCTCGAGCCGCTTCGGTATTCTCAGGTATGCTATCATCGGCAACCGGGTATGGCGTGCCCTCTTCGTCTTGTTCCACACGTCTGGCATCATCTATATCATAGATATCGACGGGCGAAGTCGTGGTCGAGGTTATTTCGGGAGGACCTCGCTCGGGATCATCCTGCAAAGCTTCAAGTTGGGGACGCACAACATCGAGAAAATCGTCCATGCTAACCTCACCTCAAGCGCCATTGCATCTTCGCCAATCCCACGCGGAAGCACGTTTTAAGGTTATACCGAGTGGCTTAAGGTTAGCAATCCTAGGTGGGCCGTCCGCTTTGGGCCGGTCACGACGCCGCGCCTGAGGGGTCAGTAGCGCGTCGGCGAGTCGGGCGAACGGCCGCTGTAGACTCAAAGCCTCCCTCACTCCGTAGCAAACCCATCCCGGAACGCGCTGTTCTCCTGGGCCAGCTTCTCGATATCGGCGACATGGCCCTTCATTTCGCAACTCCTTCACGGTGACGAAGGGGTGCGCCGACACCGCATCCGGTCCGGTTCGTCGTAGGTCTGGCGAAAATGGCGGCGCCGGGACTGATGCATGTCAGCACGTCCATCCCCGGTTCGGGCAGGATGGGAAGGTACCCCATCGAAGGGGTGCCTGGAAAGGACGGGCTGTGCCGGAACCGGAGCCTTCAGGACATGTCCATGCGGTGCGCGGTGCGGTTGTCGATGTGCGCTACGGCGCGGGCACGCTGCCTGCGCTGAACGACGCGCTGATGGTGGACTGGGATCGCCCCGGCCCCTTGCTGCTGGAGGTGCAGAGCCACCTTGACCGGACAACGATCCGCGCCGTCGCCCTGCAGGCGACCGCAGGGCTGTCGCGCGGCGTGGCCGTGCGGTCCACCGGGGCGCCGATCATGGTGCCGGTAGGCGCGGCGGTGCTCGGGCGGCTTTTCGATGTGACGGGCGAGGTCCGCGACCTCAAGGGTGCGCTGCCGGCCGAGACCCCGCGTCGGTCGATCCATGCGGCCCCGCCGCCGCTTGCCGCGCAAGGCACCACGACCGAGGTCTTCGAGACGGGCATCAAGGTCATCGACCTGCTGACCCCGATGGCCCAGGGCGGCAAGGCCGCCATGTTCGGCGGCGCCGGTGTGGGCAAGACGGTTCTGGTGATGGAGCTGATCCACGCCATGGTCGAGAAATACAAGGGCATTTCGGTCTTTGCCGGCATCGGGGAGCGGTCGCGCGAGGGCCATGAACTCCTGACCGAGATGGCCGAGTCGGGCGTGCTGCCGCGCACGGTTCTGGTCTATGGCCAGATGAACGAACCGCCGGGCGCGCGCTGGCGGGCGCCGCTGACCGCCTTGACCATCTCGGAATACTTCCGCGACACGAAACAGCAAAATGTCCTGCTGTTGATGGACAACGTGTTCCGCTTTGTGCAGGCGGGGGCCGAGGTGTCCAGCCTGCTGGGCCGGCTGCCCTCGCGGGTGGGCTATCAGCCGACGCTTGCGACCGAAGTGGCGGGGCTGCAGGAACGCATCGCCTCGGTCGCGGGTGCCGCGGTCACGTCGATCCAGGCGGTCTATGTGCCGGCCGATGATTTCACCGATCCGGCGGTGACCACGATCTCGGGGCACATGGATTGCGTGATCGTGCTGTCGCGCGCGCTGGCAAGCCAGGGGTTCTATCCGGCGATCGATCCGCTTGCGTCCTCCTCGACGCTGCTCGACCCTGCGGTGGTGGGCGAGGCGCATTACCGGATCGCGGGCGAGGTGCGCGAGACGCTGGCGCGGTTTGCCGAGTTGCAGGACATCATCTCGCTTCTGGGGATCGAGGAGCTGGGCAGTGCCGACAAGCGGATCGTGACCCGCGCCCGGCGCCTGCAACGCTTTCTCAGCCAGCCCTTTGCGGTGACCGAGGCATTCACCGGCACGCCGGGCCAGTCCGTTGCCCGCGCCGACACGCTGGAGGGATGCCGCGCGATCCTCGACGGCGAGGCGGACGGGTGGGCCGAGGCATCGTTCTACATGATCGGCACGATTGCCGACGCCCGCGCAAAGGAAACCGCGGGGGATGCCGGATGAGTGCCGCCATGTCCCTGCGCATCGTCACACCGCTGGCGGTGGTCGTGGATCAGACGGCCATTCGCCTGCGCGCCACGGATGCCAGCGGAAGTTTCGGCATCCTGCCGGGGCATGCCGACTTTCTCACACGGCTTGCGGTTTCGGTCGTGACCTGGGTCACGCCCGATGGCGCCGCGCATTTCTGCGCGGTGCGGGGCGGGGCACTGACAGTGCGGGCGGGCAGGGTGGCCATCGCCACGCGCGAGGCGGTGACCGGCGACGACCTTGAGCGGCTTGACCGCGAGGTGCTGTCGCGTTTCCGCGCCAATCTCGACGAAGAGCGGGTGGAGCATGTCGAGACCACGCGCCTGCAGCTTCATGTCATGCGCCAGATGCTGTTGCGGTTGCAACAGAGACCCCGGGGGGCGGGCCAATGAGAGAACCGCATGACAAGGACCCGCTGGTCGAGGAGGTGCGCCGCCATCAGGCCCGCAGCAAGGCCCGGGCGCGCGACGGAGAGCCGTCGGTGGGGCGTCGGCTGGCGCAGATCGGTGTCCTTGGCTGGATCATCGTGGCTCCGATGCTGGGGGGCATCTACATCGGCCGGTGGCTGGACGCGCGCCTCGAGACTGGCCTGTTCTGGACGGCGCCGCTTCTGATGGTGGGCCTGGGTCTTGGCGGCTGGTTCGCCTGGCGCTGGATGGGCAGCGCATGAGCGATCTTCCGGTCCTGGCGCTATGGCTGGCGGGTGGCTGGATCCTTGGCCTGATCTACTTCCGCCTGGTGCGGCTCAGCGCCGATCTGATGCTGTCGGGCGGGCAGGGGGCGCCGGTGTTCGGCGGGGCGCTGTTGCTTGTGCGGCTGGCGGGGTTGGGCGGGGTGCTGGTCCTTGCGGGGTTGCAGGGGGCGGGCCCGCTTCTGGCGGCGGCTCTCGGTCTGCTGACCGGGCGCTGGTGGATGATGCGCCGCGTGTGGACGGAGGGGGGCTGATGGACAGCCCGCTGCAATCCATCCCCCTGTTCATGGCAGGCCCGGTGCCGATCATGCCGGCTGTCGTGACGACATGGGCGATCATGGCGGTGCTGGTGCTGGCGGGCGTGCTGTTGACCCGCCGCCTGACCCTGTTGCCCTCGGCCGCGCAGGCGGCGGCGGAACTGCTGGTCGGCGCGGTCGATCAGCAGATCCGCGATGTGACGGGGGCGCCGCCCGCCCCCTTTCGCGCCTTCATCGGCACGCTGTTCCTGTTCATCCTGATTGCCAACTGGTCTTCGCTGATCCCGGGGGTGACGCCGCCCACGGCCACGATGGAAACCCCCGCCGCGCTGGCCGCGCTGGTGTTTGTGTCGATCATCTTCTTCGGGGTGCGGGAGGGCGGTCTGGGCGGCTTCCTGCGCGGCTTTGCGCTGCCCAATCCGGTGATGATCCCGCTCAACATGCTCGAAAGCATCACCCGCAGCTTCTCGATGTTCGTGCGCCTGTTCGGCAACGTGATGAGCGGTGTGTTCGTGATCGCCATCGTCGGCTCGCTGGCGGCGCTTCTGGTGCCGATCCCGCTCATGGCGCTCGATCTGCTGACGGGTGCGGTGCAGGCCTACATCTTTGCCGTCCTGTCGATGGTGTTCATTACCAGCGCCGTGGAAAAGGGCGCCCCCGAACCCGGCCCCGAACCTGGCCCCGAACCCGCCCTGGAAACCGAGGAGTCCTGAATGGATTACATCCCCCTGATCAGCATCTTCTGCGCCGCTTTCGCGGTGTCATTCGGCGCCCTTGGCCCGGCTCTGGCCGAAGGCCGCGCGGTTGCCGCCGCAATGGACGCCATCGCGCGCCAGCCCGAGGCCGCCAACACCATCTCGCGCACCCTGTTCGTCGGGCTGGCGATGATCGAGACGACGGCGATCTACTGCCTTGTCATCGCGCTTCTGCTGCTGTTCGCCAACCCGATGATGCCATGAACTTCGACCCCTGGACCCTTGGCTTTCAGGCCGTCAACGTCCTTGTGCTGGTCTGGCTGCTGCATCGGTTCTTCTGGACCCCCGTCGCCGCGATGATTGCCGAGCGGCAGGCTCGGGCCGCGACCCTGCTGGACGAGGCAGAGGCACGGCGCGCCAAGGCCGAGGCGCACTTGGCCGACATCGAGGCAACCCATGCGGCCATTGGCGCGGAACGCGACGCCATGCTTGCCGCCGCGCGCAAGGATGCCGAGGCGGCGCGCGACGCGCTGATCGATGCGGCGCGCGCCGAGGCCGCCGCCCTGCACGACACGGCCAAGGACGCCCGCGTCCGCGCCGCCGCAGCACTGAAGGCCACAGCCATGGAAGAGGCGCAGGGGCTTGCCCTGACCATCGCCGGCAGGCTTGCGGCCCGGCTGGATGGCGCGTCCGTCGACGCAGCCTTTCTGGGCTGGCTCGTGCAGGGTGTCCGGGATCTGTCGGACGCGGACCGCAAGGCCCTGACGGGGGCCGGTCTGGAGCTTGTCAGCGCGACGCTGCAGGATGCCGAGGCGCAGGACCACATCTCTGCCGCCCTCTCTGACGCGCTTGGCACGCCTGTCACCTTGCGTTTCCGCGCCGACCCGGGGCTGATCGCGGGGCATGAACTGCACAGCCCGCATTTCACGCTGCGCAACTCCTGGGCCGCCGATCTGGACCTGATCGCAGCCGCGCTGAAGGCCGATGATCCGCACCGCAACGCCGGTGCCATCTCCGATGCCGCATGATGCCGCCTCCATGAACAACGCCGCCGCCCGGGTGCAGGCCACCCGGCTTGGCCCGCGCGCGCAGCACCGTGGCCGGGTCGAGGAGATCGCCGACGGCGTGGCGATGATCTCGGGCCTGCCCGATGTGCGGCTGGATGAATTGCTGCGCTTCGACGCCGGCCCTGTGGGCTTTGCCCAGGTGCTGGAACCCGACCGCATCGGCTGCGTCCTTCTGGATGCCGCCCATGCGCTTCAGGCGGGGGATGCGGTGCGCAGCACGGGCGATGTGGTGCGCGTGCCGGTGGGGCCGGGTCTTTTGGGCCGGATCGTCGATCCGCTGGGCCGCCCGCTGGATGGCAAGGGTCCGGTCGTGGCCGAGGCGACCCTGCCCGTGGAACGCGAGGCGCCCGGCATCATCGACCGTGACCTGGTGACCGACCCCGTGCAGACCGGGGTGCTGGTGGTCGATACGCTGTTCGCCCTGGGGCGCGGTCAGCGCGAGCTGATCGTGGGCGATCCCGCCACGGGCAAGACCACGCTGGCGATCGACACGATCATCGCCCAGCGCGACAGCGACATGATCTGCATCTATGTCGCCGTGGGCCAGAAGACCTCTGCGGTGCGGCGCGCGGTGGATGCGCTCGAAACCCATGGCGCGTTCGACCGATGCATCGTCGTCGTGGCCGGCCCCGCGACGCCGCCGGGCCTGCAATGGATCGCGCCCTTCGCCGCCATGACCATGGCCGAGCATTTCCGGGATGCCGGCCGGCACGCCCTGATCGTGATCGACGATCTGAGCAAGCATGCGGCAACCCACCGCGAGATCGCGCTGCTCACCCGCCAGTCCCCCGGGCGCGAGGCCTATCCGGGGGATGTGTTCTACGTCCATGCCCGGCTGCTTGAACGGGCGGCGAAACTCTCCTCGGCGGGCGGTGGAGGGTCGCTGACGGCGCTGCCCATCGCCCAGACCGAGGCGGGGAACCTCTCGGCCTATATCCCGACCAACCTCATCTCCATCACCGACGGGCAGATCGTGCTGGATGCGCGGCTGTTTCAGGAAGGACAGAAGCCCGCCGTCGATGTCGGCATCTCGGTCAGCCGGGTGGGGGGCAAGACGCAGGCGCACGCCCTGCGCGATGCCGCGAAATCCCTGCGGCTGGACTATGCGCAGTTTCTGGAGATGGAGATCTTTACCCGCTTCGGCGGCACGATCGAACCGAGGGTGCAGGCGCAACTGACCCGCGGCCAGAGGCTGCGCACGGTCCTGCGCCAGGCCCAACATGCGCCCATGCGGCTTGAAGATCAGGTGGCGCTGGTGATCGCCGTGCAGGAGGGGTTGCTCGACAGCCTCTCGCCCGCGCAGGTGGTGGCCTTCCGCGAAGCGCTGCCGCAGGCAGTCGAGACCGGCGCCGGCGGGGCGGGCCGCGCGATCCGGCAGACCGGCAAGCTTGGCGCCAACGACCGCGCGGGGCTGCTGGAGGCGCTGCGCGCGCTGGCGGGCAGGCTGGGCGAGGGCGATGTCTGA
>JAFIEN010000217.1 GCA_020832515.1 Rubellimicrobium sp.
CGCCGGGGATCTCGACCGGATATTGGAACGCCAGAAACAGCCCCGCCGCCGCCCGCTCCTCGGGTTCCATCTCCAGCAGGTCCACGCCGTCCAGCGCGGCCGTGCCGTCGGTCACCAGATAGCCGTCACGGCCCGACAGGACATAGGACAGCGTCGACTTGCCCGACCCGTTCGGCCCCATGATGGCATGCACCTCTCCCGGGCCGATCTTCAGATCGACACCCTTGAGGATCGCCTTGTCCTCTTCTTCCAGCTTCACGTGCAGGTTCTTGATCTCGAGCATCTCTTCTCCAATCCAACGCACAAGGCTAGCTGCCCTGCCCGTCCTTCCTGTTCTTCCGGGGCCTCGGCCCCACAAACCAACCTGTCGCAAAGGCCAGCGCCACCGCGCCCCCGACGATGATCCAGTCCTCGAACCGCCCCGTCGCGCCGATCCACGCCGCCGTCCCAAAACCCGCGAACATCGCAAGACCGAAACCACGGTCAAAGGGATTGCGAATGTTCAGCGGGCGCCTGCGCATCACCCGACGCTGCCCTCCAGCGAAATCGCCACAAGCTGCTGCGCCTCCATGGCGAATTCCATGGGCAGCGCCTGCAGCACCTCGCGGCAGAAGCCGTTCACCACGAGTGCGACCGCCTCTTCCTCGTCCATGCCGCGCGAGCGGCAATAGAACAGCTGGTCGTCATCCACCTTGGATGTCGTGGCCTCATGCTCAACGCGGCTCGAATTGTTGCGCACCTCGATATAGGGCACCGTATGCGCCCCGCATTTGTCGCCGATCAGCAGGCTGTCGCATTGCGTGTAATTGCGGCTGTCCTTGGCCTTGGGATGCATCGAGACAAGCCCGCGATAAGTATTCTGCGCCTTGCCCGCCGAAATACCCTTCGACACGATCCGGCTTTTCGTCCGCTTGCCCAGGTGCACCATCTTGGTGCCGGTATCGGCCTGCTGCATGTTGTTGGCAATCGCGATCGAATAGAATTCGCCCTGTGAATCGTCGCCCCGCAGGATGCAGGAGGGGTATTTCCAAGTGATGGCGCTGCCGGTTTCCACCTGCGTCCACATCACCTTGGCCCGGTCGCCCCGGCAATCGGCCCGCTTGGTGACAAAGTTGTAGATGCCGCCCTTGCCCTCTTCATCGCCCGGATACCAGTTCTGGACGGTGGAATATTTCACCTCGGCATCTTCCTCGATGATGATCTCGACCACTGCCGCATGAAGCTGCGCCGTATCGCGCTTGGGTGCGGTGCAGCCTTCAAGGTAGCTCACATAGGATCCCTTGTCGGCAATGATCAGCGTCCGCTCGAACTGCCCGGTATTCTCGGCATTGATCCGGAAATAGGTCGACAATTCCATCGGGCAGCGCACACCCGGCGGCACATAGACGAAGGATCCGTCGGAAAAGACCGCCGAATTCAGCGTTGCATAGAAATTGTCCGTGGGCGGCACGACGCTGCCCAGATATTTCTTCACCAGGTCCGGATAATCCCGGATCGCCTCGGAGATCGAACAGAAGATGACCCCGGCCTTCATCAGCTCGTCCTTGAAGGTCGTCCCCACCGAGACGCTGTCGAACACCGCATCGACCGCGACCTTGCGCTCGCCCGCCTCTTCGGCCCCCTCGACACCGGCAAGGATCAACTGCTCCTTCAGCGGAATCCCAAGCTTCTTGTAGGTTTCCAGAAGCTTCGGATCGACATCATCAAGGCTCTTGGGCTTTTCCGCCATGCTTTTCGGGCGCGCATAGTAATACTGCGACTGGAAGTCGATCTTGGGATAGCTCACCATCGCCCAGGTCGGCTCGTCCATCTTTTCCCAGCGGGAAAAGGCCGAAAGCCGCCACTCGGTCATCCACTCCGGCTCTTCGTTCTTGGCCGAGATCAGGCGCACGATATCGGGGTTCACGCCGATGGGCGCGTAATCCATCTCGATCTCGGTGTTCCAGCCGTATTTGTACTTGCCCGAAAGCTTGTGGACGGCGGCCACCGTCGCCTCGTCCACGCCCTCGCGCACCTCGGTCACATCCAGAGCCGCCATCCTCACCCCTTTCTCATGCAGCACGCAGGCGCTGCTTGCGTCGTTTGTCGGACCAGGCCTCCGCAAAGCGCAGCACCTCGTCCCGTGTCGTTTCCAGGCCCAGCGACACGCGCACCGCACTTGCCGCCTGAACTCCGTCATATCCCATCGCCCGCAGGACCCGGCTTTCCCGAACCTTGCCGCTGGAACAGGCCGACCCGGCCGAAATGGCAAAGCCCGCCAGATCCATCGCCATCACCTGCGTCTCACCCTTCCAGCCGGGGGTGATCAGGCATGAAGTGTTGGGCAGCCGGACCGCATCATTCCCGACAAAAATAGTCTCTGGGCTTTCCGCCTCAAGGGCGCTTTCTAGAATATTTCTAAACTGCGAGACAGTCTCCCAGCGACCCTCCGCCAGATCCCGCATCGCCGCAGTCGCAGCCGCGGCGAAGCCCGCGATGCCGATCAGGTTCTCGGTCCCCGCGCGTCGCCCCATCTCCTGCCCGCCGCCCAGTGACAGCGCCCCTGCATCAAGGCCATCGCGCAAGATCAGCGCCCCCACCCCCTTCGGCCCACCCATCTTGTGGGCCGACAACACGGCGACATCCGCCCCCGACCAGGCAAAGGAAAACGGCAGCCGCCCCACCGCCTGTGTCACGTCCAGAAACAGCAGCCGCGCCTCGATCCGGCCCGTCCGGATCAGTCCTGCGGCGTCACGTGATGGCGGCTCGGTGACGATCCCGGTCTCGGAATTGGCCAACCCCATCGCATAGGTGGCCGCGACATCGCCCCTGCGGGCCGGGATCATCCCGTCCGCCCCCTCGGCCGCCTGGCTCCAGAGCGCGTCATGGGCGGTCGCTTCGATCTCCACCTCGCCCCCCAACCGCGACAACAGCTGTGCCGCCTCGGTCGCGCCCGAAGTGAAGACCACCTCGACCGGCTTGCAGCCAAGCGCCGCCGCCAGTTCCGCCCGCGCGGCCTCGAGCAGCGCCCTCGCGGCCCGCCCTTCGGCATGAACCGACGAGGGATTGCCGACCACATCCATCGCCGCGATCATCGCCGCCCGCGCTTCCGGCCGCAGGAAAGACGTGGCATTGTCATCCAGATAGACCCGCGCCCCGGTCATCACGGCACCAGCCCGATCGCGCGGCCACCCGCCCCCGCAGCGCCGCACCCCTGCTTCTTTCGTTTCCAAATATCCCGGGGGGAGTCTCCGCAGGAGACGGGGGGCAGCGCCCCCCCTGCGGAAATTTCATCGAATTTCCGCCCCTCAAGCCCAGCCGCAAGCCTCATTCGTCGACCATCTCTAACAGCGACGGCACTGCAGGACAGGGTGCCAACTGGTTGCCCACCACATCGGCAAGGCTGGTCTGGTGCAGGAACACATAGACATGGGCCGACAGTCCTTCCCACAACCGGTTGGTCAGCGACTGCGCCCGGCTGCCCGACAACGCGCCGCTTGCGCCCGCACCCTTGTGCATCGCACTCACCGTCTCGTCGACCGCGCCCAGCACATCCGACACCCGGATCTGGCCGGCCGGCCGCGCCAGCCGGTACCCGCCCCCCGGACCCCGGACCGAATCGACCAGATCGGCCCGCCGCAGCTTGACGAACAACTGCTCCAGATAGGGCAGCGAGATATCCTGCCTCCGCGAAATCTCGGCGAGGTTCACCAGCGCGCCCTCGGGCTGAAGCGCCAAATCCGCCAGCGCCACCATCGCATAGCGCCCCTTGGTCGAAAGCTTCATCCCAGATCACTCCAACTGCCAGCAAAGAGCACGCCAAGAGCATCCCCGGCGATTGACGCCAGAGACCGGCCCGACTATTTGCCACTAGGTGCGGCAGGCGGCCGCACCGCTTTAGAACCGTTCTAAGGAGTCCGAGCGTTTCCGTCAAGAAACCCGTGCACCCGGTTCCCAAGGCAGGTTGCATCGCAGGGGCCGGAGAGACGGACCCAGAAGTCAGGATCACGAATGCCCGAGGTTATCTTCCCTGGCCCCGAAGGCCGGCTCGAAGGACGCTACCACGCCCAGAAGGATCGCGACGCCCCGATCGCCATCGTGCTGCATCCCCATCCGCAGTTCGGCGGCACGATGAACAACCGCGTCGTCTACAACCTGCACTACGCCTTTCACGACCTTGGCTTCAACGTGCTTCGCTTCAATTTCCGCGGCGTGGGCCGCAGCCAGGGCGAATATGACCAGGGTATCGGCGAATTGTCGGATGCTGCCTCCGCACTCGACTACCTGCAGTCGATGAATACCAATGCCAAGCATTGCTGGGTCGCGGGCTTCTCTTTCGGCGCCTGGATCGGGATGCAGCTTCTGATGCGCCGGCCCGAGGTGACGGGGTTCATCTCGGTCTCGCCGCCCGCGAACATGTACGACTTCACCTTCCTCGCCCCCTGCCCGTCCTCGGGCCTGATCATCAACGGTGCCTCCGATCGTGTGGCCCCGCCCGCAGACACGCTGTCGCTGGTCAACAAGCTGCACGAGCAGAAGGGGATCGAGATCACCCATGAAGTCGTCGAAGCTGCCGGCCATTTCTTCGAAGACGAACACATGGACCGCATGATCGACAGCGTGAAGACCTATGTGCGCCGTCGCCTGACCGAAACCACCCGCTAGCCGGGCGACGGGGGACCCCGAACCAAGGACTTCGACCGTGGCAGCCGTGTTTCCCGATCCGGTCCGGATCTCGGCCGAAGAGATCGCGCGGTTCCGCCGGACCCGCGTGTTCTGGCTCGAGGACGAGGCCGGAGCACCGGCGCTGGTGCCTGACGGGGCGCAACCGGACCGGCATTTCGAGGCGCTGGGCGATTCCGGGTCACCTGGGGATTTCGAAAGACTGTTCCTCGCATTCGGCTTTCACGCCACCCTTCAGGCAGGCGACTTCCCGCTCGATCCCGACCGGCTGATCGGCAGGCATCCCGCCCTGCCCGGAGGGGCAGCACCGCCCCTGCGCTTTCGCGTGACCGACGACCACCGGACCCTGATCCGCCTTGCCTGGTGGAAACAGGGCTTCGTCGATCCGAAATACCCCTATGGCAACTATCATCATACCGAGGCCGATGTCGCCGGTCGCCTTGGCCATGTCGTGCCGCTGGACGACACCGGCACCTTCACCCTGTCGCCCCAGCGCGAAACGCATTACCGGCGGCTCCATCACGAAACCGCCCTCGCCCTTGCCGTCGTCCTGACAGAGGCGCAACTCGCCCCCGGCACCTACCGGCTGCCGATCGACGGCTGGCGATCCGTTTCGGCCGTCCGTCTGTCGCCCGTCGATCCAGCGGCCCTGCTCGCCTATAACGCAGCCTGGGCGGCACATGCCGTGGCCCCGTCGCAACCGACCTGGTCCCTCATGTACAGGGCGGGCGAAGCGCTCAGAGTGTGAAGAAGGGATTGCAACAACCATGTCCATCACCGAAGACATCGCCGACAAGCTTGCCCAGGAGGCCATCGCCGCCGCCGAGAAACTGGGTGACGACACCCTCATCGCCGAAGTGGCCAAGGTGATCGGCGCGGGCTCGACCACCACGCAAGAGGCCTTCATGACCTCCATCCGCGTCCGCATCGCCGAAAAGCGCGCCCGCAAGTTCATCCAGGATCAGGTCGCCAGGGGACCGAAGGATCCGGGGCGCGGCCCGATGGAGCTTGGTTCGAAACCCATTCTCGATGCGCCCGACGAAGGGGCCGCTCATTGACCCGCAGCTGGGACCAGGCCGATTTCTTCGCCGTCCCGCTTCTGACCGGCGATTACGGCATCGGCCAGATCGTCGAGACACGGGACTGCCCCGAGGGCAGCGTCTTCGTCGCTCTCAGTCTGCGCCGGGGCCCGTCCGCCACGCTCCCCGCACTTCTGACCCTGGACGAGATCGTGGCCCTGCTCTTCGTGACGACGGACCACCTGTCCGACGGCACATGGCCGATCCCCGGTTTCGACACCCTGCCCGCGACCGAAACCCTCCTGCCCTTCCGCACGGCCCTGCGCCGCGCCGCTGCCGCCGACCCGCCCGGATCGGCCGTGATCGAACCGGCCATTGTGGAAGCCTTCCTCAATGCCTGCCACGGCCTTCTGGACTGGGATTTCTTCCCCGACCGGATGCTGTTCGACCGGATGCTGCTCAAGCAGGGCACACGCCCCGCCGCTGCCGTTGTCGGCCGCCCCCCGCCCTGAGTGGCCTCCGGTCACCTGATTTTCCGTATACCATCGCATACCGTCTTCCCGTGCGGGCCGAAATAGGCTACGAGGCCGCAACGCCATTCAAGCCCGAGGACCGATCATGTCGAAGATCAAAGTCGCCAACCCCGTCGTCGAACTCGACGGCGACGAGATGACCCGCATCATCTGGGACTTCATCAAGCAAAAGCTCATCCTGCCCTATCTCGACATCGACCTGCATTATTACGATCTGGGCATCGAGGAGCGCGACCGCACCGAAGATCAGATCACGATCGACGCGGCCCATGCCATCAAGCAGCACGGCGTCGGCGTCAAATGCGCCACGATCACGCCCGACGAGCAGCGGGTCGAGGAATTCGGCCTCAAGCAGATGTGGCGCAGCCCCAACGGCACGATCCGCAACATCCTGGGCGGCGTCATCTTCCGCGAGCCGATCATCTGCCGCAACGTGCCCCGCCTTGTGCCGGGCTGGACGAAACCCATCGTCGTCGGCCGCCACGCCTTCGGCGACCAGTATCGCGCCACCGATTTCCGCTTTCCGGGGCCTGGCAAGCTTACCATCAAGTTCGTCGGCGACGACGGCGAGGTGATCGAGCGCGAGGTCTTTCAGGCCCCCGGCGCGGGTGTCACCATGGCGATGTACAACCTCGACCAGTCGATCATCGACTTCGCGCGCGCCTCGCTCAACTACGGGCTCAACCTTGGCTGGCCGGTCTATCTCTCGACCAAGAACACCATCCTCAAGGCCTATGACGGCCGCTTCAAGGACCTGTTCCAGAAGGTCTACGAGGAAGAGTTCGAGGACAGGTTCAAGGCGGCCGGCATCACCTACGAACACCGCCTGATCGACGACATGGTGGCAAGCGCGCTCAAGTGGTCGGGCGGCTATGTCTGGGCTTGCAAGAATTACGACGGCGACGTGCAGTCCGATACGGTGGCCCAGGGCTTCGGCTCGCTCGGCCTGATGACCTCGGTGCTGATGACGCCGGACGGCAAGACCGTCGAGGCG
>JAFIEN010000218.1 GCA_020832515.1 Rubellimicrobium sp.
GCCCAGCCGGGGCGTCAGGCGCAGCACCGCGACGACATAGACCGCGGCCAGCGTCGGTGCGCCAAGCGCAAGCGCCGCATAGCCAAGAATCGTAGGCCAGCCGGCCGGCAGCAGCCCCAGGATCGCCGCCGCATAAAGTGCATTGGCCGGCAGGGCCACAGCCAACAGCACCGGGACCCGGGCGGCAAGCGCGTCTTGCATCGGGGACCCGGGCTCGAAGAACCCGGTCTTCTGCGCGGCAAGGCCAAGGCAGAAGGCCCCGAAGGCAAGCGGGCCGTTGAACAGGATCACAACCGTCAACGCGATGGGCCAGTCGGCCAGCCGCTGAAGGACCGCGTCCGGGAAGCTGCCCTGATAGCCCAGCCCGCTCAGGTCGATGTTGCCCTGCGCCAAGTCTTTGGCGGACGCGTCCAGGAATGCGAGCGTTGCGAAAGCAAACGCGGCCAATGGCACCATCGCTGCCGCAATCCGGACAAGGCGTCGCGGCGCTGAATCGCGCAGGACCCAAAGCCCGGCACCCAGCACGGCGTAAGCCAAAAGGATGTCACCATGAAAGACAAGGAGCGCATGCGCGACCCCGAACAGGGCCAGCGCGATCAGTCGCGCCCGGTATAGCTGCCCGGCAGGCACCCCGGCACGCGCGGCCGAGGCCAGTTGCACACCGAACCCCCAGCCAAACAGGAAGGAGAACAGGACGAAGAACTTGCCCTCGAACAGCAGGCTGACAATTCCCTTGGCGATCAGATCCAAGGTGCCCTCGGGTGAAGAGAGAGCCGCTGCCATGGGCAGCGCCAGATGCGGCAGGTTGACGATGCCGATGCCAAGAAGGGCAAAGCCGCGCAGCACATCAACAGAAGACGAACGGTTCATACGATGATTCCACCTTGAGCACCTGCTCAACCTAGCATTTCTTGAGCATGTGCTCAACGCATGATATCGGTATGGCCATGACCATCGATCGCCGTGCAGCCATTCTTTCTGCCGCTGCAGACCTGATCCGCGAAAACGGTGTCGCTGCCGTGCGCACACGCGATGTCACGGCCCGCGCAGGCGTGGGGATCGGGCTGCTGAACCATTACTTCAAATGGGGTGAACTTCGGGCACTTGCGGCGGCACAGGCGCTCTGGGCCGAGATTGACCGCGTGGTGCCTGATGCGCCTACGCCAGACCGGCAGCTGGATGTCTTTCTGGCCCGCGCTTTCGGTGAAGACGCCGACCCGCTCTGGCGGCTCTGGATCGAAGTGACCGACCTTGCCATGTCGGATCCCGATATGGCGCGCGCGGCCGAGGGCTGCGCCGAGGGCATCCTGAACGAGCTGGCCGCCATTCTGGAACAGGGCGCCGCCAAGCGCCTATGGCACTGCCCCGCACCCCGCGCTGCGGCTTTGCGCATCCTTGCGTTTCATGACGGGCTGGTTGGTTTCGTGCTCACAGGCTTGCCCAGGGTGGAACGCGCCGAGGCCGCAGAGCACTTGAACCGCTTCGTGGCACTCGAACTCGGGCTACCGCAGCAAGGTTGCGAAGCGTCCTGGCCGTCGGCTTCTGCGCCCTGACCGGCAAACCCCTTGATCGCAGGCCGCCGGCATTTACACTTCGCGGAATGATCGGATCGGATCACACGCGCGTGTTCTTGCGGAGGGTCGCGGGACTCATCGGCTTCGTGGCCGTGCTGTGGGTAATCCAGGCTGTGAATTGGGCGACCGGCTATGCCTTGAACCCCAGGTTCGGTCTCATCCCGCGGCAGCTCAGCGGGCTTGATGGTGTGGTCGGCATGCCGTTCCTGCATGGCAGTTTCCAGCATTTGATGGCGAATACACCCCCACTGCTTTTGTTGGGCACACTGCTGGCCGCAACCGTAACTCGGGCCTTGGTGCCCATGAACCTTGTCGTGGTCGGCTTGGGGGGCACACTGGTCTGGCTTCTTGGAAGTTCGGCCATCCATATCGGCGGGTCCGGACTGGTGTTCGGGTGGTTCGGTTTTCTGATCACGCGAGGCCTTGTCGACCGATCGCCTGTGACGCTTGGCGCCTCGGTTCTGGTAGGGGTGGTCTATGGATCGATCATTTGGGGCGTGCTTCCCGGTCAACCGGGCGTTTCCTGGGAGGCACATCTGTTCGGCGCAATTGCCGGCGCTGCAGCGGCATTCCTGATACCCACCCATGTTCATGCTCCCCGCATGCGTGGCGTCGAGCTTGGGTGACAAAGGCGCGCACTTGGCCCTTGGCTGCCGGTCGGCCTGTCGTTCTGCGGTCCCGCAAGCGGCGGTTGCAGGCCATGCGCGACAGAAGGATTTCGCGAGGTGAAGGCGTGGAGTCGTAATTGCGTCAGAACCCCGCTGCCCGGTTCGTTGACCAAGGCGACCATGTCGAACAGGCCGAGCAGGTGGACCGGCGGCCGGTCGGGCGACAGGATGCGTTCGTAGGGGCGGACCTCGGAGAAATCGGCCTCACCCACGCACTTGCAGGCGCGCCAGGCGTGATCGGGCAGAGTCAGGTTGCGCCGGTCCGGAAGTCCGATGGCATGGATGAACCCAGCCAGCATCCGCGCCCGGGGCGCCTGCAAACCGGGCAGGTCGGCACCTTCGCCCCGGCCACCTGCGTCGCATCCTCACGGACCACGCAGATCGCCGTCTCGTCTTGCGACACGGCAGGCGCTGCAAACATCCCGATCGCGGCCTGCATTCTCAGACCCCGGCAAGGGGCCGGAGCAACCGGTGACATCCTGAACGAAGGAGGTGGCGGATGGGATCCGGTGATTGCGCCAGGTGGTGGAACTGGCGCTGATCGTCACCGTGACGTTCGGCGCGGGCCTGCTTGATCAGGATGCCACGGCGGGCAGGCGGACTGCGGCCACCCCGCCGCCGCCGGACCCCGATCCTGCCGGGCAGGACGGTTTCCATTGGACTGAGTGACGCGGGGGTGTCTACCCTGACCCGACCGGAACCAGAGAGGGAGTCAGGCCATGACACGGATCGGATCGCGGGCGCGGCTGACGGGCGCGCTTGTCGGGCTTGCGGCACTTCTGGCGGCAGGCGCTGCCGCCGCCTTCGACCTCGAGACATGGCTAGACGATCTGCGCGACACCCGGGGCCTGCCCGCCCTTGCCGCCGGGGTCGTCATCGATGGCCAGATAGCGGCGGTGGCAGCTGTCGGGACACGGGTCGCGGGCCGGGACATTCCCGTCACGCCCGACGACCGGTTCCACCTCGGGTCCAACACCAAGTCGATGACCGCCACGCTTGCCGGGATGATGGTGGACGAGGGCCTTCTCGCCTGGGATTCAACCCTGGGCGACATCCTCGGGGCGGCCCATCCCGCCATGTCCGAAACCCTTGCCGCGGCCACGCTCGAACAGCTTCTGTCGCATTCCAGCGGCGTACCGTCGGACAATCCCGAGATCCTCGACCTCTATTTCGACGACATCGCCTTCGACGACAATCCCCATGCGCTGAGGGTGTGGCTGCTCGACCAATGGCAGCATCACGAGATCGCGGTGCCCGAGGGATCGCCCTTCCAGTACTCCAACCTCGGCTACATCCTTGCCGGCATGATGATCGAGACAGTGTCGGGCGTCCCGTGGGAACAGATGATGCATGACCGCATCTTCCGGCCCTTCGGCATGACCACGGCGGGTCTGGGCGCGCAGGGAACGAACGGCCTGATCGACGCAGCGGTCGGGCACCGGATCACCGAGGACGGCAGCATCGCGCCCATGTTCTGGGGCAACGGGGCGGACATTCCGACCGTCATGGGGCCTGCGGGGAATGCGCATATGTCGGTGCAGGATTACCTGCTCTGGGCCGCCTGGAACGCCAGCGGCGGCAGCGACGGCCCGGCGCTTCTTGCGCCCGAAACGCTTGCCTACATCCAGTCCGCCCATGTCGAGACGCCAGTGCGGGAAAACCCCCCGCCCGGCACGCCGGGGACCGGCAGCTACGGCCTTGGCTGGGGACTGGTGCAGTTCGACTGGGCCGATCATCCGCTGCTTACCCATAACGGATCGAACGGGATGAACCTTGCGCGCATCCTGCTGGATACCGACCGGGGCCTGGGCATCGTCGTGCTGACCAACTTCCCCGGTCCCGACGCCGATGCAGCCGCCGGAGCGGTGCTGGAAAGGCTCTACCTCGAGTTCGCAGGCCCTCAGGCCACGCGGTAGCGCTCGACGGCGGCCCAATCCACCTCGAAGCCGAAGCCGGGTTTCGTGGGCAACGGGATGGTGCCGTCCGGTGCCAGCACCAGATCCTCGGCCGCCAGTTCGCGCCGCAGCCGTTCGACACAAAGCTGCGGCGGCAGGTATTCGATGAAGGCGCAATGCGGCACGGCAAAGGCCAGATGCGCCGTGGCCGAGACCGAGATCCCGGTCTTCCAGCAATGCGGCACGATGATCCGGCCCCGCTCGGCCGCCATGTCGCAGACGATCTTCGCCTCGCCCAAGCCCCCCACCCGGCCCACGTCTGGCTGGGCCACCTGCACGCCGCCCCGGTCCATCAGCTCCTCGAATTCCCACCTTGTGGCAAGCCATTCGCCGAAGGCGATCTTCATCGGTGCCTCGGCGGCAAGCCGGGCGATATCGTGCAGGTTGTCCGACCACACGGGTGTTTCAAGAAAGAACAGATCGAACTCTGCCCAGTCCCGAACCACCGAGAGGCAAGACGCCGCATCGGGCCACATGTACTGCACGTCGACCATGAGGGTCATGTCCGGCCCGACGGCCTTGCGCACGGCGGCCACGACCTCGGTATGGCGGTCCCAGCTTTCGCTCATGCCGCCATGGGCATAGGGGCCGTTCATCGTCACCTCGCTCTTGATCGCGCGGAACCCGCGTTCCTTCGCCTGCAGGGCCGAGGCGACAAGCGCGTCGCGGTACTCCTCGAACCTGTGCCCGGCCGGCTGCAGCGAGGCATAGGGGGTGATCCGGTCGCGCACGGCACCGCCCAGCAACGCATGGACCGGCAGGTCCAGCGCCTTGCCGCACAGGTCCCACAGCGCCATGTCGATGGCCCCCATTGCATGGACCACCATGCCGCGTCTCCCGTTCATCGCGGTGCCCAGATACATCTTCTTCCACAGATCCCCGATCCGGAACGGGTCAGCCCCGATCAGCATGTCGCGCAGGCACAGGCCCATCGTATGCGTGCCCTGCGCGGTGATGCAGGATTTCACGATCCAGGGGTTGGCATCCGTTTCCCCCAGGCCCGAGACGCCGCCATCGGTATGGATCACCACGACGACGCTGTCCTGCGCCGAAGAGGTGAAGCTTTCGTCGTAATCCGGGGCCAGAAGGACATGCACCTCGACATCGGTGATCCGCAGGCGGGGCAGATCGGCGGGCAGTTCGGGCGAAAGGGTGGGAAAGGGCATGGTCGCGTCCTTCGTTTCAGGGGGCCGTCGCCGGGCGCGCGCCCGGCAGGGCTTCGGGGGCAAGGTGGCAGCGCAGGCGGCCGCCACCGGGCAGCGCGATCTCGGGCGGGTCGGTCGCGTCGCACAGGCCCCCGACCCGCTGCGGGCAGCGCGGCGCATATGGGCAGCCGCGCAGGGCAAGGCGCGGGGGCGCAAGCTGGGTTGCGGGCAGGGCCGGCATCCGCGTCAGGCGCGGGGTCGCGGCGATCAACGCCTGCGTATAGGGGTGGCGGGGGCCGCTGAACAGCGCGGCGGTCGGGGCGGTCTGCACGATCTCTCCGGCATAGAGGACGGCCACACGGTCGGCCAGATCGCGGACCACCGCAAGGTCATGGCTGATGAACAGAAGCGCGAGGTTCCGCTCGGCCCGAAGCCGCTGCAACAGCGCGATCACGCTGGCCTGTACCGAAACATCGAGGGCCGACAGGATCTCGTCGCACAGGATCAGGTCGGGATCGGGCAGAAGCGCGCGGGCGAGCGCGGCCCGCTGCCGCTCGCCGCCCGACAGCTCGTCGGGGAACCGCGCCGCATAGCCGGGATCAAGCTGCACCGCCTCGAGCGCGGCCCGCACCGCCGCGGCACCCGTCCCCGGCAGGGCACGCGCGATATTGGCCCCGATGGTGGCGGCGGGGTTGAGCGAGGCATCGGGGTTCTGGAACACATACTGGATCAGCCGCCGGTCCGCATCCGTCCGCCGTTCGGCCCGGGGGGCAAGGATGCGGCCCCGGAACCGGATCGTGCCCTTCGTATGGCGCAGAAGGCCGATGATCCCGCGCGCGAGCGTCGACTTGCCCGACCCGCTTTCGCCGACCAGTGCCAGCACCTCGCCCTCGGCGACCGCAAGCGTGGCGGGCTTGACGGCAAGGACGGTGGATCGGGTGAACGTGCCCCGGACAGGGTAACGCAGCTCCAGCCCCTCAACCTCGAGGAGCGGGGTCGCGCGGTCAGGGGCGGCGCGCGGCGGCGGCCCGGTGACAGCGGTGACCTCGCGCAGGTCCCCCAGCCGCATGCAGGCCGCGTGCCGCCCCGGCGCCCCCGGCACCGGGTCAAGCATCTGCGGCGTGGCGGCGCAGGCGGGCAGCACATGGTCACAGCGCGGCGCGAAGGCGCATCCTTCGGGCACAAGGTCACGGCGCAGACTGCCCCGCAGCAGCTGCTGTCCAGCCCCGCCCTCGATCCGCGGCGCCGAGGCGATCAGGCCGCGCGTATAGGGATGCAGCGGATCGGCCAACAGGGCATCCGCCGGGCCGGTCTCGACCATGTGACCGGCATACATGACCGCGATCCGGTCGGCGATCTGCGCCAGAACGCCAAGGTCATGCGTGATATACAGCATCGCCAGCCCGTGCCGGTCGCGCAGACCCCGCAAAAGCGACACGATCTGCGCCTGCGTGGTCACGTCAAGGCCCGTCGTCGGTTCGTCCAGGACGACCAGCGCCGGGTCGCAGGCCAAGGCCAGCGCGATGCAGACCCGCTGCTGCTGCCCGCCCGAAAGCTGGTGGGGGTAACGCCGGCCGATCCCCTCCTGCCCCAGACCGACCTCGGCCAGAAGGGACGTGATGCGGGCCTGGGCCGCCTCGCCCGTGGCCACGCCATGCACGGCCAGCGTCTCGGCCAGCAGCGCGCCGATCCGCCAGGCGGGGTCCAGCGCGGTGGTGGGGTTCTGCGGCACGAACCCGATCCGCCGCCCGCGCAGGGCGCGGATCGCCTCGGGCGTGGCGGCGGCAAGATCGGCCCCCCTCACCACCCTCCGCCGCCCCACGCCCCCCCGGCCGGGCCCCCGCCCCCCCAAGACCTGCAGGCCC
>JAFIEN010000219.1 GCA_020832515.1 Rubellimicrobium sp.
CGATGGGCGTCGAGAGCTTTCCCGGCATGTCCGCATCGGCCCTCGTGGTGCGCGACGACGGGGCGCTGAAGGGCGTGGTGGCAGGTGAATTCGGGCTGGAACCCGACGGCAAGCCCGGCGCCTCCTACGAGCCGGGGATGGAGCTGCACGGCAAATACGTCTTCCTTGCCGAAGGCGCGCGCGGCAGCCTGTCCAAGCAGGTGATCGAACGGTTCGACCTGGCCAAGGGCCGCGAGCCTCAGAAATACGGCCTCGGGATGAAGGAGATCTGGGAGATCGACCCCGAGCTTCACCGCCCCGGCAGCGTGACCCATACGATGGGCTGGCCGCTGGACGGCAATGCCGGGGGCGGGTCGTTCATCTATCACCTCGACAACAATCAGGTCTATGTCGGCTTCGTGGTGCATCTGAACTACCGCAACCCGCACCTTTATCCCTACATGGAATTTCAGCGCTTCAAGCACCACCCGATGGTCGCGCGGCTGCTCAAGGGCGGCAAGCGGGTGGCCTATGGTGCCCGCGCCATAACCGAAGGAGGCTATCAGTCCATCCCGCAGACCGCCTTCCCCGGTGGCGCGCTTCTGGGCTGTGCGGCGGGATTTGTGAACGTGCCGCGCATCAAGGGCAATCACAACGCCATGTTCTCGGGCATCCATGCCGCCGAAGCCGCGCATGAGGCGATCAAGGCCGGACGGGCGGGCGATGTGCTTGCCGGTTACGACAAGGCCGTGCACAAGGGCCCGATCGGCAAGGACCTGCGACCGGTGCGCAACGTCAAGCCGCTCTGGTCGAAGCGGGGTCTGCTTGCCTCTCTGACGGTGGGCGGGTTCGACATGTGGACCAACAGCCTGCTCGGCGCCTCGATCCTTGGTACGATGAAACACGGCAAGTCCGATGCCGAAGCGACCGAGCCGGCCAGCAAGCACAAGCCGATCGACTATCCCAAGCCCGATGGCGTGCTGTCCTTCGACCGGCTGACGAATGTCAGTTTTTCGATGACGAACCATGCCGAAGGGCAACCTGTCCATCTCAAATTGAAGAATCCCGATATCCCCATCGGCACCAATCTGCCCCGCTATGACGAACCCGCCCAGCGCTACTGCCCGGCCGGCGTCTATGAGGTGGTGGGCGAAGGCCCCGAGGCGCGGTTCCAGATCAACTACCAGAACTGCGTCCACTGCAAGACCTGCGACATCAAGGACCCCAGCCAGAACATCGTCTGGACGGTGCCGCAGGGCGGCGACGGGCCGAACTACCCGAACATGTGATCGCCCCGCGGCCGCCAAAAGCCGCCGACGGAACCATCCTGCCGGGCTGTCGCATTGCACCCGGGGGCAGGCATGCCTAGCCTTGAGGGATCTTCCGCGGCTCTCACATGGGTGGTGTTCAACGTGCGTCTTCGTTCTGTCGTCATGTCTCTGGTGGTCTCTGCGGGCCTCGTGGTGCCGGTGCAGCCAGCCCTGGCCGAGGGCGAGGCCGGGGCCTATCTGGCCGCGCGGGCGGCCGATCTTGCGGGCGATCATCGTGCGGCGGCGCAATGGTATGTGCGGGCGCTCGCCGCCGATCCCGCCAATCCGCGCCTGCTGGATGCCGCGCTCCGGGTGCATCTGGGGCTGGGCAAGCTGGAACAAGCCGCAGGCTTTGCCGAGCTTCTGGTCGACATGGGCCGGACCAGCCAGCTTGGCCAGCTTGTGCTTGCCGCCGAGGCCGCCCGCATCGGCGAGTGGCGGACGATCTTCACGCATCTGGAAGAGGGGCGCGCCGTCTCGCCTCTGATCGACGGCCTGTCCCAGGGCTGGGCCCTTGTCGGCACCGGCGAGGTCACCCGCGCGCTCAGCACCTTCGGCGAGGTGGCCGAGACCCGGGGGCTGCGCCCCTTCGGCCTTTATCACAAGGCGCTGGCCCTTGCCCTGGCGGGCGATATGGAAGGGGCGGACGCGATCCTGTCGCTGCCGCCCGATCAGGGGCTCCAGCGCACCCGCCGCGCCGTCATCGCCCATGCCGAGGTGCTGAGCCAGCTGGGTCGCAACGCCGACGCGGTCCAGCTTCTTCAGGATACCTTCGGCGCCGATCTGGACGCCGGGCTGCGCGACATGGCCAACCGCCTTGAGGCGGGCGAGCCGATGCCCTTCACCTTCATCACATCGCCCGAGGAAGGTCTGGCCGAGGTCTTTTTCACCGTCGCCGGCACCATCGCAGGCGAGGCGCCCGAAGAGCTGGTGCTGATGTATCTGCAACTGGCCCATGCCCTCAATCCGGACGACGCCGAGATCATCCTGATGATGGCGGGCCTGCTTGACCGGATGGAGCGGCACCAGCTTGCCGTCGAGACCTTCAACCGCGTCCCCACCACGTCGCCCATGTTCGCGATGGCCGAGATCGGCCGCGCCGATGCCCTGCGCCGTGGTGGCGAAGCCGAGACCGCGGTCGAGGTACTGTCGCAACTGTTGCGCAACGATCCCGGCAATGGCGCGGCCCATGTGCGGCTGGGCGATGTGCTGCGTAGCCTCGAACGGTTCGAGGCCGCCCGCGAGGCCTATGGCACGGCCCTCACGCTGTTCGACGGCGATGATCCGGCCCGCTGGTTCATCCATTTCACACGCGCCATCGCCTCGCACATGCTGGACGACTGGCCGCAGACCGAGGCCGATCTTCGCGCGGCCCTTGCGATCAATCCCGACCAGCCGCAGGTGCTGAACTACCTTGGCTATTCACTGGTCGAGCGCCACGAGAACATGGACGAAGCGCTGGACATGATCGAGCGCGCGGTCGCGGGCGATCCCGACAACGGGGCGATCGTGGACAGTCTGGGCTGGGTCTTCTTCCGGCTTGGCCGTTTCGACGAGGCCGTCGAGCAGCTGGAGCGCGCGGTCGAACTGCTGCCCACCGATCCGATCATCAACGATCATCTGGGCGATGCCTATTGGGCCGTCGGCCGCAAGCGCGAGGCCCGCTTCCAGTGGAGCCGTGCCCTGTCCTTCGATCCCGAAGAGGACGAAACCGCCCGCATCCGCCGGAAGCTCGAGGTGGGGCTGGATCAGGTGCTGATCGAGGAAGGGGCCGAGCCGCTGTCGGTTGCACATGACGGGCGATAGGGGGCTTGCACCGGCAAAGGTGAACCTCGCCCTGCATGTGACGGGGCAGCGGGCCGATGGCTATCACCTGCTTGATTCGCTTGTCGTCTTCGCGGGTCTGGGCGATCTGGTCACCGCACAACCCGCGCGTGACGTGACGCTGAAGGTCATGGGGCCTTTCGCGCCGGGTGTTCCGGTGGATGAGGACAATTCCGTGCTGCGCGCCGCCCGCGCCCTGCGCGCGGCGCGCAACGTCGTGGCTGGTGCGGCGATCACGCTGACCAAGCGTCTGCCGCATGCCGCGGGCCTGGGCAGCGGATCGGCCGATGCGGCGGCGGCCCTGCGCGTGCTGTGCGACCTGTGGCGCACGCCCCTGCCCGCCCCGGACGATCCGATGGTCCTTGCGCTTGGCGCGGATGTGCCCGCCTGCCTTGCCGGCCCCGGACCCCTGCGGATGCGCGGGATCGGCGAGGAACTGTCGCCAGCCCCGCCCGTCCCCGGCTGCGCGATGGTGCTGGTCAACCCCCGGGTCGAGGTCCCGACCCCTGCCGTCTTCCGTGGCCTTGCGCACAAGACCAACCCCCCCCTTGCCCCGGACCCTGCATGGCGGTCGCGGGCCGAGTTTCTGGACTGGCTTGCCCTGCAACGCAACGACCTGAGGCCCCCCGCCGCAGCCCTCACCCCCGAAGTGGCCCGGGCACTTGCGCTGCTGGACCGCACCCCCGGCATCGTCCATGCGGTCATGAGCGGTTCGGGCGCGACCTGCGTGGGCCTGACCACCGACATGGGAACGGCCCAGCGCGCGGCGCGCACGATCCAGGTCTCGGAAATGGGCTGGTGGGTCGCGCCCGCGCCGATCCTTGGCCCCGCCCAGGGTCAGGCGACGCGGGCCACCACATAATCGGCCAGATCGTGCAGCATGCTGCGCAGGGGCCCCTCGGTGCAGTGCCCAAGCGCCGCCTTCGCCCGCTCGGACCAGTCCAGCGCCGTCGCCCGTGCCGAGGCCAGCGCGCCATGCCGTGACATGAGCGCGAGCGCATGGTCCAGATCGCCCTCTTCGACCCGGCCCTTGCCGATGGTGCGGACCCAGAAGGCGCGCTCCTCGTCATCGGCGGCGGCGATGGCGCGGATCACCGGCAGGGTCAGCTTTCCCTCGCGGAAATCGTCACCGATGTTCTTGCCGATCGCATCGGTTCCGCCATAGTCCAGCAGGTCATCGACGATCTGGAAGGCGATGCCCAGCGCATCGCCATAGTCGAACAGCGCCTGTTCGACTTGCTCGTCCACCCCGGCAATCACCCCGCCTACCCGGGTCGCCGCCGCGAAGAGTGCTGCCGTCTTGCCCCGCACCACGCGCAGATAGATGTCCTCGGTCGTGGCGATGTCGCGCGCGGCGGTCAGCTGCAGGACCTCGCCCTCGGCGATGGTCGCCGCCGCATTGGCGAGGATGTCGAGGACGCGCAGCGACCCCGTCTCGACCATGAGCTGGAAGGACCGGGCAAAGAGGTAATCCCCCACCAGCACGCTGGAACTGTTGTCCCACAGAAGATTCGCCGTCGGCCTGCCGCGCCGCTGCCGGCTGTCGTCGACCACATCGTCATGCAGCAGCGTCGCTGTGTGGATGAATTCGACCGTAGCCGCCAGATGAATGTGGTAGGGTCCGTCATAGCCGCACATCCGCGCCGAGGCGAGGGTCAGCATCGGACGAAGCCGCTTGCCGCCGGCCTCGATCAGATGGGCGGTCACTTCGGGAATGCGGGGGGCATGTTCCGAGGCCATGCGCGCGCGGATCATTGCATTCACGCGTGTCAGGTCGTCGGACAGGGTGGCTGCCAGCTGCTCATGCGGTTTGCTCATGGCGGTATCGAGGCTCATCCCGACCAACTTCCCCGGCTCGACAACGGGGCCAATTGCCCGTTAACTCCTGATTGTCATGAAAGAGCTTCTGCGCACCAACGACCCGACGGTCATCGCCTTCGCCACCGCCCTTCTGAATGGCGAGGGTATAGACTGCTTCGAACTGGACGTAAACATGAGCGCCATCCAGGGATCCCTTGGCATTTTGCCGCGCCGCCTCATGGTGCGGGACGGGGATCTGATCGCCGCAGAACGGGCGATGCGCGACAATGACATCGATCTTGGACGCTGATGGCTGGCTGACCGAAGACGCCTTTCTGGGTGGGCGACTTCGGCTTCTGCAACCGCGGACGGGTTACCGGGCGGGGAACGATCCGGTCATCCTGGCGGCGGCCGTCGATGCGGCTGCGGGCCAGTCGGTGCTGGAACTGGGGCTGGGGGTCGGGGTGGCCGCGCTCAGCCTTGCCGCGCGGGTGCCGGGGCTTAAGGTGACAGGGGTCGAGCTTCAGCCCGCCTATGCCGCGCTTGCCCGCCGCAATGCCGAACGCAATGCCCTTGCCCTGCGGGTGATCGAGGCCGATCTGGCCGCCCTGCCCCCGGATCTTCGTCAGGAAAGCTTCGACCATGTCATGATGAACCCTCCCTATTTCGACCGCAGCCGGGGCACCGGCGCGCAGGATCCGGGGCGGGACATCGCGCTTGGAGGCAGCACGCCGCTTGCGCTCTGGATCGAGGTCGCCGCGCGGCGGTTGCGCCCGCGCGGCTGGCTGACGTTGATCCAGCGGGCCGAACGCCTGCCCGAGGTGCTTGCCGTGCTGCGGGCCCGCCCGGAAAGTCGGCTCGGCTCGGTCCAGCTGCGCCCACTTGCGGCGCGCGTCGACCGGGATGCCCAACTTTTCATCCTGCGCGCCCGCAAGGAAGGGCGGGCGGCATTCCGCCTGCTGGCCCCGCTGGTGATGCACCGAGGTGACCGTCACTTGCGCGACGAAGACGATTTCACAGAGCTTTTCCGCAGTATCCTGCGCGACGGCGCCCCGTGCTCCTGGTCCCGTTAAGCCCTTGGTCATCTTTTCGGGCAAGGCTGGGTGCATGTGAACACGCACCGAACTGACGTGACAGAAACATGAAACTGTGCTGCACTCGGGATGTGGTCATTCAACCAGAGGAGGACCCGAATGAGCCTGTCATCCCACCTGCAGGAACTGAAGAAGAAACATCAAACACTCTCCGAGGCAGTCGAAGCCGCGCAGAAGGCCCCCGGGGCCGACGATCTGGAAATCGCGCGGATGAAGAAGCAGAAGCTCCAGCTCAAGGAAGAGATTACCCGCCTTTCGACGCACTGACCGAAGGCGGCTTCGCCGGGCGGCCCGCGCGCGACGCAAGCGCCGCGCCCCCGGCGATCAGGCAGGCGGCAAGGGCCAGCGTGCTTGTCGCCTGCGCGCGTCCTGCCAGCACAAGGGCCAGCGTCGACAAAAGCGGCGCGGCATAGGACGCTGTGCCCAGAAGCTGGATGTTGCCGCGCTTCATGCCGATGTCCCAAAGGAAGAAGGCCAGGCCGACAGGGCCAAGCCCCAAAGCCACCACCGCCGCCCAGCCGCGCGTCGACTGGGGCCAGACGGTCGGTTCCAGCGCCAGATGGGCAAGGGCCGACAGAACCGCCGTGGCCAGGCAGAACACGGCCACGCTCGCGGTGGGCACGGCCCCCAGCCGGCGCGAGATGACCGAATACCCGGCCCATGTCAGCGCGCAAAGACCGGCCAGGGCGAAGGCCGCACCGGCCCCCTCGGCCCGGAACCCCGCGCCCCCCAGCACGAGGATACCCGCCCCGCCAAAGGCGATGAGCGCGCCCAGGACATGGCCTGCCCGCAACCTTTCGCCCGGCAGAAGGCCCGACAGCAGCACGATAAGCAGCGGCCAGAGATAGGCGATCAGCCCGGTCTGCGCCGCGACGCCCGCCCCTTCGCCAATACGGAAGGCCGTGAAATACAGGAAATGGTAACCGAACAGCCCCGCCGTTCCGAAGGCATAGACCCGCAGCCGCACCTGAACGAGGCGCGACAGCCCGCCTGAGGCCGCGACCCAGAAAAGCCCCAGCCCCCCGCCGATGGCAAACGTCAGCGCATTGAGCAGCAGGGGCGGCACCGGCGCGCTTTCCACCGTCAGAAGCGCCAGCAGCGCCCAGAGCAGGACCGCCCCGAAGCCGGTCAGCGTGGCAAGGCCTTGGTACTTGGGGGCGTTACCACTAAAACGGGCCGGCCCCGCCGGACCGACCCCGA
>JAFIEN010000220.1 GCA_020832515.1 Rubellimicrobium sp.
GTGCGCGGGTTTCGGCTCTTTCGGCTTGAGCGCTTGCAGGTTGCCCACGCCGTGGCGCTGGAGGCAGCGATCGATCCCGGACCGCGAGACCTGCGGATTGAGGAACTCGCGCACCACGGCGAGCAGGTCGTCGAGCGGCAGGAGAAGCGCATTGCGCAGCGCCACCGCGATGTTCTTCGCTGCGATCGATCCACTGGATCGATCGCCTCACGCTCGAACCCTGCGCCGGTGTCAATGTCGTCTGCAAACGATGCGGCGTGTGGCTCCGGTCGTGGACGTCGTCGCGTCCTCGCCATTACCAGAACGTCTGCTCGGAGATCCCGTAGCGCTCCGCCACCATCCACGCCGGTTCGCTGCTCGCCTGGATCGCAGCCCGGATCTTAGGCGTCGTGGTCGCCTGCTTGTGCAGAGAGATGAGCATGCTCCCATCCCCTCCCGAACCTCGCACAGGATCGACCTTGCCATGAACAGAGCGGAGCGACCAGGGTCTATGTGATCATCCGGGATAGAACATTTAGGTCAGCCCGGTGATCATGGCGATGACCTCGTTCTTGTCGGTCTGCGCCGTGTCGCGCACCCCGATCTGCTGACCGCGACGCAGGACGCAGATCCGGTCGGACAGGCGAAAGACCTGATCCAGCGAATGGCTGATGATCAGGATGGCAAGGTTACGGGCCTTGAGCGCGGTTATCGTCGCCTCGACCCGCGCCGTCTCGGCCACGCCAAGCGCGGCGGTAGGTTCGTCCAGAAGCACCAGCTTCGTCGCCCAATGGGTTGCGCGCGCAATGGCGACGCCTTGCCGCTGGCCGCCGGACAGGTCGCGGATCGTGGCGCGGACCGAGGGGATGCGCACGTCGAGTTCCTTGATGAGGCTCTCGGTTTCGGCGATCATGCGGCGGCGGTCGAGCAGGCGGAGCGGGCCTTTCACGGGTTCGCGCCCGAGGAACAGGTTCATGTAGACCGGCTGCTGATCGGCAAGGGCCAGGTCCTGATAGACCACCTCGATCCCCCGTTCCCGCGCGATCGAGGCGTCGGGAATGCTGGCGGGTTCGCCGTCCAGCAGGATCTCGCCCGAGGTTGGCGGATGGACGCCCGAGATGATCTTGATCAGCGTGGACTTGCCCGCCCCGTTGTCGCCCACCAGCGCCACGACCTCGCCGGCATGCAGGTCGAGCGAGAAATCCTCGATCGCGGTGATGCCGCCGAAGGTCTTGTGAATGTTGCGAAGCGAGAGGACCGGGGTCATTGCAGCGCGGGCCAGAGTTCGGGCCAGGGTTCGGGCCGCCCGAAGGGATCGGCGATCCCCTCGATGCGCGGGGTGCCGGTCGAGACGCCGCGCAGGCCGACTGCATGAGCGCGGGTGACGAAGGCCTGACCGCGAAAGCCGAACACCACCGTGTCGCCGGTCCGGGGTGGGGTCGGGCCGCTGGCGTCGATCATGCCGTAATAGTCGATGGCCGAGGGGGGCGGGATCTCGACGCTGCGCAGGGCGCTGGCGTCTGTCGTGGGCTCGGGGCCGACAAGGGCCTGCACGTCGTAATCGGGGAAGACCGGGTCGATGTAGAGGCCGCCGCCAAAGCAATAGGCCCGGCCGCCGTGCAGGTGGCTGACCTCGGTCAGGTAAAGGACGGCCGGTTGTTCGGGCAGGTCCTCGACCGCGTGCAGGGGGGTCGTGCCGTGCAGGCCGTTGCCCGGTTCGACCTGGGTCGCCCCGGCCCGGGCCAAGGCCTCGAGCGTGACGATCGATGTGGTGCCGGGGGCGTTGATCTCGATCTCGGGGAAACCCGCCTTGCGCAGGGCATCGGCGGTCCGGGTCAGGGTGGCAAGGTTCGGCGTGTGGCGGATCGAGCGGGTTTCGTGGTCATAGAGCTGCGCCGGGAAGGAGGTGATCCCGGCGAAGCGCGCGCCGTCAAGCGCGTCGATCCGGCGGGCGGCGGCGACGGCTTCGTCGGCGGGAAAGCCGCCTTCGTGGCCGCGATAGAAGGTGTCGCCGGCGGTCTGGACGCGGGCGAGGATCGGCTGTTCCCGGCCCGCGGCGCGGCTGGCTTGGGCGGCCTCGGCGGCCTTGTCGTCGGAAAAGACGGTCCAGTAATCGGGGCGGATCGTGCCGGCGGCAAGGGCTGCTTCGGCGCGGGGGATCTGGACCAGATGGCCCAGATGGCCGACCTGAAGCCCGGCCAGATGGCAGGCGGTGGCGCAGGGCATGTCGACCGCGACGGCCCGGTCGATGCCGCCGGCCAGAAGGGCGCGGCAGAAGCCGGGATGGCGGGCGACCTGCTTGGTCATGGCAAAGACCTTGAGGCCAAGCTTGTCGGCCTCGGCCCTTGTGGCGCGGGCGTTGGCCTCGACCGCGTCAAGGTCGATCACATAGGAATTGGCCGGGATCGCGCCGGCGCGGTGCAGCTGCTGGGCGGCAAGGACGAAGGCGGGGTTGCGGCGGCGCAGGACATCGAGAAACATCGGAAAGAACCTCCCTCAGCGCGCGGGTTCGCGCAGCGATACGGCGACGGCGACAAGGACGATCAGACCCTTGATCATCATTTGCCAGGAAACGGAAAGACCCATCAATATCAAACCGTTAGACAACATCCCCATCATAAGAGACCCGACCAGCGCGCCGGGAATGGAGCCCCGCCCCCCGGTCAGAAGCGTACCGCCCACGATGACGGCGGCGATCACGGTCATCAGGTCGCTTTCGCCCAGCGTGTAGCGCGCCGATTGTACCCGGCCGGCATAGAGGATGCCCGCAAACCCGGCGCAGGCGCCCGAGAGCGTCAGGACGGCCAGACGGATCCGCGTGACCCGGATGCCTGAGACAAGGGCGGCGCGGGGATTGTCGCCCACGGCGCGGACATGGGCGCCGAAGCGGGTTTCGCGATAGGCGATATGGCCGATGACAAGGGCGGCGAGCGTCCACAGCACCAGCGAGGGGATCCCGAACAGCCGCCCGCCGCCGAAGATGGCGATGAAGGTGGATTGGGTGACGGGAATGGATTGCAGGTTGCTGATCTCGCGCGCCAGGCCCGCGACGATGCCCATGGTGGCGAGTGTGACAAGGAACGAGGGCAGCCGCGCCCATGCGACAATGGCCCCGTTGACGGCCCCGGCCAGCGCCCCGGTGCCGATGCCGGCGGCAAGGCCGATGCTCCAGTGATATTCGCGCATCACGGTTGCCGCGACGATGGCGGCAAGGGCGACGATGGCCCCGAAGGAAAGGTCGATCTCTCCGGCCGAGAGGACGAAGACAAGGCCGAAGGCCATGATCGTGGCGGGTGCGGTCTGCAGGACGATGTTGGACAGGTTCGTCGTGGTCAGGAAACCGCGATCCCACAGCATGACCGAGAAGAAGACGAAGATCAGGACGAAGCCCGCATAGACGATCAGCCCCTGAAGGACGGCGCGATTGGGCAGGGCTGCGGTCATCGGATGCGCTCCGGCAGGGTAGGGCAGGGGGCCGTCGCGCCCGGAGGTTGGCCTAGTTCGCGGCGTCGAGGACGCTGGAGGGCGCGTCACGGCGCAGCGACTGTTGCCAGCCTTCGGCAACGTTGTCGGCGGTGACGGTCAGCGCCGGGGCGATGATGAAGGGCGGCACCTCTTCCATAAGGTGGTGCAGGACACCGGCTGCGGCCATGGCGCGGCCCAGCTCATAAGCCTCGTCCGCGACGATGCCCACGACATTCCCGCCCCGCACCATATCGAGGGCGATGGGTTCGGACAGATCAAGGGTGACGATCTTCGTGTCGGTATTGCCCATGCCGCGAAGGGCGGCCAGCGCGCCTTCTGCCGGGCCGGCCCATGTGACGTAGATACCGTCAAGGCCGGGGTTCTGCAGCAGCATGGCGTTCACGATCTCTTCGGCCCGGGCGGGATCGGCGATGCCGGCCTCGGCCACGATGGAGATGCCGGGATAATCGGCCTCGATCGTGGTCTTGAAGGCGTTGTCGCGCTGGTTGGTGACGTAATAGGTCGCGTCATGGAAGATCCAGCCGACCTCGCCTTCGCCGCCGATGGCCTCGGCCAGAACGTCGGCTGCCTGCTTGCCCATCTCGAACAGGTCGTCGGTGACGATGGCCGCGTAATCCACCTCGTGGACGAAATCGGCGGGCAGGTTCGAGAGGAAGACAAGCGAGACGCCGGCCTCGGCCGCCGGGCGGAAGGCGGCGGCGGCGGCGACGGGATCGAGCGGCAGGGACAGGATGATGCTGGGTTGAAGCGCCATGGCGGTTTCGACATCGGCCAGTTGCTGGGCGCTGTCGAAGGCGGCCGAGGTGGTGGCGACGACTTCGATCCCGAGGCGGGTGAATTCGTCGGTGGCGCCGGCGGTGACGGCGTTCACGAAATCCGACTGGTCGTGCCAGAGGAGCGCGGCGGTGAGGCCCTGACCGGCAAGGGCGGCGGCCTGATCGTCGGAGACGGTGACCTCGGTCGAGGGGGTGGCGGTGTCGCCCGAGGGGCCGACGGTCTGGGCCAGGGCCGCGCCTGCCGTCAGGGCAAGGACGGAGAGGCTGGCAACGGCGGTTCTGAAGATCGGGGTGGTCATGGTCGTTCTCCCTGGGGTTATGGCCCGTCGTTTCCGACGGTGCCGCAGAAGCCGGCGATGAAGCTGGCGAAGGCGAGGATGGCGTCGTGAAATTCGGCCAGCGCGACCCGCTCGAAATTCGTGTGGCAGATCGAGATGTCGCCCGGCGCGGCATAGACGGCGGGGCAGCCGATAATTTCGGTCAGGAACGGCATTTCCGACCAGAAGGGCGCGCCTTCGACGGCACCCGCGCCGGGGCGGATGGCGGCGAGGCAGCCGGACAGGCCGGTCACCAGCGGATGGTCGAGGGCGATCCCGGCGGGCGAACCACCACGGGGATGGTCGCGGCCTGCGGGGAAGGCGACGGCCGCCTCGATGCCTTCGGGGACGGCGGCGCGGATCACCGCCTCGAGTGCTGCGGTCGCGGTGTCGAGGCTTTGGCCGGGCAGGACCTTGCCGATCAGAGAAAAGCGGCAGGTGCCGGGGACGGCGATCAGGCCGCCGGCCTCGATCCCGGTGACAAGGATCTGCGCTTCGCCCAGCAGGGGATGATGGCCAAGCGCGGGCAGGGCGGCGGCATGGTCCCAGATCGCGGAAAGGACGGTATGGGCGGCGCGCAGCGCGTCGCGGCCAAGTTCGGGCCGGCCGAAATAGGCGGTGGCGCCGGTCAGCGTCACCTCGGCGATGTAGAAGCCGATCTGGACGGGATAGACGGCGAGTTTCGTGGGCTCGACATAGATCGCGGCATCGGGGCGGGGCAGGGTGCCTTGGGCGATCCGTCCGGCATGGTCGCGGGCGCCGGCGCTGATCCCGGTGCCTGGTTCGCCGCTTTCCTCGTCGATGACGAAGGCGAAGGACAGGTCGCCCGCCAGACGCAGCCCGGCCCGGTCGAGCAGGTCGAGCGCGGCGAGGGCGGCGCAGATCCCGGCCTTGAGATCGGCCGCGCCCCGGCCCCAGAGTTCGCCGTCGATGATGGCGGCTCCGAACGGATCTTCCTGCGGCTGGCCGGCCCAGTGCCCGGACCAGCCCCGCGCATGGACGACATCGGTATGGCCCATGAAAAGAAGGTGCGGGCCGGTTCCATGACCCTTGCGCAGGCCGTGGATGTTGGGGCGGCCGGGCAGGACCGCCTCGGTGATGGGCGACAGGCCGAGGCGCGTCATCTCGGGCTCGAGCATGGCGACCATGGCGGCCTCGGCCCCGGTGACGGAGGCGGCCTGAACGGCGCGGGCCAGAAGGGCGTTGGCGTATTCCGGGTCGAAGGCGGCGCGGAGGCGGGTTGGATCGGTCATTCGGCGGCCCGATGCAGAAGGCCCGTCGGAGGGGCGGGAAGCGCGATGGTCGCCCCCGGCCCGGTCCGGGCGAAAAGCGCGGTGTGCAGTTCCGTAAGCCCGATCGCCACGGCCCCTGCAAGGGCCGCCTGCGGGCCAAGCGCCGAGGGCGCGAGCCGGACCGGGAAGGGAAAGCAGCGGGCCAGTGCGGTTTGCGTGGCGGCAAGGATCTCGGGGCGGGCGCCGATGGAGCCGCCGAGGATCACCAGCTCGGGCGCGGTCACGGCGGCGACGGCAGCGACGGCGCGGGCGAGCTGGCGGCCGGTTTCGGCGATGACCTCGCGCGCGGCGGGATCGCCGGTTGCGGCGGCGTCGAAGATGGCGGGCACGTCGCGGTCGGTGCCGGTCCGGGCCAGATAGGCCTCGCGGATACCGGCGGTGGCCGCGACCCGCTCGAACGCGCCGATGCGCAGCGATGCGTCCTCGAACGGATCGGCGCCGAAGGGCAGGTAGCCCAGTTCGCCCGCAGCACCTGTTGCCCCGCGCAACAGCTCGCCCCCCGCGACGATGCCGGCGCCGATCCCGGTGCCGAGCGCGATGAAGACCAGATGGTCGATCCCCTGGCCCGCACCCAGCCATTGTTCGCCCAGCACGGCAAGGTTGACGTCGTTTTCCAGCGTGACCGGGGTTCCCGTCGCCTGGGAGACGCTGGCGCGAAAGTCGATCCGGTCGATGCCGGCGATGTTGGGGGCATAGCGCACCGCGCCGGTTGCAGGGTCGGGCACGCCGGGGCAGCCGACGACCGTCAGCCGCAGCCTGTCCGCCGCAATGCCGGCCGCGTCGCGGACCTGGTCGACAAGCCGTGCGATCTGGCGGGCCACGGCGGCGCCGCCGTCGGGATGGGTGGGTTCGACCAGTTCCGACAGGACCCGCCCCGACAGATCGGCCAGCGCCACCCGGAGTTTGGTGCCGCCCAGATCGACCGCCGCGATCAGGGCGCTGTTGGGGACAAGCTCGTAGGTGGTCGCGCTGCGCCCGACATGGCCGCTGGTGCGCCCGGTTTCCTGCACCCAGCCGCCGTCCTCGAGGATGCGGACGATCTCGGACACTGTCTGTTTGGACATGCCGGTCTGCTTGGCGATCGAGGCCCGCGAGATCGGCCCGCCGTGGATGATCGCCTGCATCGCAAGCGCAAACGACATTTGGCGCGAGGGGTTGGCCGTGACGCTCAGGGTCATCGCTTCGCCTTTTGTTCGTTCTGTGTCCGAACAAATTCGGGAAAGCTGATTCGGTCAAGGTGTTTCTTGATGCTTGGCTGCCGCTCGTCTCCGCGCGAAGTGTATAGGAACGTCTGAAAAACCTGCGGCTTTCGCTGTGATCTGATATGATTGGACAACGCGAACGG
>JAFIEN010000221.1 GCA_020832515.1 Rubellimicrobium sp.
AACCGAGCGGCATCCACAAAAGAAGGTTGGATTTCAGACCCATCCCCTCCGGGCGTCGACGGGCATTTCGTAGGTGTTGAATGCCCGCGATTGCCGTCGAATCAACGCGAGTGCACGTGAATGCACGCGAATGCGTTTTTTCTGGTCCGGTGTTGATGTGGCGTTGACGTAAACTGCAAAAGTGCCTGCGGTATCAGGATACCACTAAGCAAGTGCCTGTTATATTTTAGGTATTTGGTTGCGGGGGTTGGATTTGAACCAACGACCTTCAGGTTATGAGCCTGACGAGCTACCGGACTGCTCCACCCCGCGCCATGGCGGCTAGATATTGAAGTGCCGCAGGACCTGCAAGGGCAAGACGGCGGATTTTTCAACTTAATCCGCGTCACACATATGGAGCGCCATCGCCGTGCAAGGATGACAAGGCCGACAACGTGACCCGACCCATGACCTGCACCGGGCCGCCAGGCGATGCGCATCCCTCTCTCGTTGGATATCCCCCGCCGGAGCGGGTCAGCGGCAGAGACACGGCATGCCACGCGCAGGACGGTTTCGGCCGCGGATGCAGGTCATGCTCGGGATATCGGACCCCTCGCAGAGCCTGCGTGCCGCCGTGACCGCCGCCGTAACGCCGTCACAGGCGGCCCGATTCGACGATGCGCCTGAGGAACTGCAGCGTCCGCGCTTCGCGGGGGGCGCCGAAAAGGCGCGCCGGAGTATCTTCTTCAAGGACGCAGCCGCCATCGAGAAAGGCCACGCGGTCGGCCACGTCGCGGGCGAAGCCCATCTCGTGGGTGACGATCATCATCGTCATGCCATCGTCCTTCAGGCCGCGGATGATCCGCAGCACCTCGCCCACCAGTTCCGGGTCGAGCGCTGCCGTGATCTCGTCCAGAAGCAGCACATCGGGCCGCGAGACAAGTGCACGGGCAATCGCCACACGCTGTTGCTGGCCGCCCGAGAGCTGTTCGGGGTAGCTTGCCGCGAATTCGCCCATGCCGAAGCGTGTCAGGATCTCGCGTGCACGTGCCTCGGCCTCGGCCCGGGGCACGCCATGGACCTTGCGCGGCGCAAGCGTGATATTGTCGAGCACCGTCATGTGGGGAAAAAGGTTGTAGGCCTGGAACACGATCCCTGCCCGCTTCTGCAGTCCAGTCTTGCCGAAGAGGGGATCATCCACCGGCACCCCGTCCAGCCGGATCGTGCCATAGTCATGCTCGACCAGCCGGTTGACACATCGCAGGAGCGTCGACTTGCCCGAGCCAGAGGCGCCGATCAGGCAGACGACCTCGTGCCGGGCCACGCTGAGGCTGACCCGGTCGAGGACAAGCTTCGTGCCGAAATACTTGGTGACACCGTCGATCTCGATCCTTGGTGTCATGGTCATGCCGTGATCTGCAGGCGCCGCTGGCGGTCGCGCCGGGAGGCGTAATCGGCCAGCCGGGCCATCGGGATGGTCGCGAGCAGGAACAGGCCGGCGGCTACGATCAGCGAGGAATAGTTGAAGGTCGAGGCGGTATAGATCTGCGCCTCGCGCACCGCGTCGCGCACGCCGATCACCGACAGGAGCGCCACATCCTTTTGCAGGGCGACCACGATGTTCATCAGCGCCGGCACCACGTTGCGCAAGGCCTGCGGCAGGATCGCGTAGCGCATCGTCTGCCATTCCGACAGACCCAGCGACTTGGCCGCCGCGCGCTGGCCTTCGTGCACGGCGTCGATGCCGGAGCGGTAGATCTCGGTCACATAGGCGGAATAGCTCAGCACCATCGCCACGCCGCCCCAGAACAGGCCAGAGTTCGGCAGGCCGGGCAGGTTCAGCGCCGGGATGCCGAAGCCGAAGAGCAGCACCAGCAGAAGCGCCGGCACGCCGCGGAAGATGTCGATATAGATCACAACCATCAGCCGGAACGGCGCACACCATGGAGCGCGGAGCGAGCGCACCACAGCCAGGACAAGCGACCAGACGAGGATGCAGGCAAGCACGATCAGCCAGACTTGAATATTGACCCAGAACCCCTTGAGAACGCGGGGAAAGGCCGCGATCATCGCGTCGGTATTGAAGAACTGCAGCTTGATCCGGGGCCAGTATTCCGCCGAGGTCACGACCCAGGCGATGCCGCCGAAGACGACAATCACGCTGACGATGCTGATCAGCGCCGGAACGGCGGCCTCGCGCCAGTCCAAGCGGCGGGTTGGCGGCGGGGGGGGTGGGCCCCGCCGCGCCGGATCATGGGCCGCGCGTTCGGGCGCGGCGGCTGTTGCCTGCGTCATTCCGTGATGATCGGCAGGTCCGGATCGGCGATCAGATATTGCGCCTTGAGGTCTTCGACCACGCCTGCCGCGATCACGGCCGACAGTGCCTCATCGACCCATTCGACCAGCGGGTTCCCGAATTCGAACAGCAGGCCGTGACCGAGGTCATTCTCGTCGGCCGGAAGCAGGGCAACGATCTGCGCCTCGGGCACCTGCACGGCGGTCACGAAGAGCGCGGTCGGCAAAGCCACCAGGGTTGCGTCGATCTGGCCCGACTGCAGGGCAAGGAAGACATCGACCTGTTCGTTGTAGATCGCCGCATCCTCGACCCCGAGGATGTTGACGAGGTAGTCGTTGTCGGTCGTCCCGATCACCGCGCCCCAGTTCAGGGCGCGCAGGTCCTCGAAGCTGGATACGCCTTCGGCGCCACTGCCCGGAAGGGCGATCACGGCCTTGTCGGGCTGGAAATAGACCTGGGAGAAGCTGACGACCTCGGCCCGCGCCTCGGTGACCGAGATCTGCTGGATCGAGAAGTCATAGGGCTTGGCGCCCGGTGCGATCGCCTGATCGAAGGTCTGGCCGATCCAGACCACCTGATCGGGGGTGAAGCCCATCTCGGCGGCCAGCGCGTAGACAAGGCCGTTCTCGAAGCCTTCGCCGCCGGCGGGATCGTTGTTCAGCATCCACGGCGGATAGACCGGATCGCCGGTGCCCACGGTCAACTGTCCCGGCGTGTGCAGACGCGGATCGTTGATCGTCCGTTCATCCGCCACGGCCAGCGCGGGCAGTACAACCACCGCCCCGGCCAGCGCGCCCATCACGGCGCGGCGAATCGCATCAAACCCTTGTTCGGCCATCTTCATCACCTCATTGTTCCTCGGCAGGTTCACCGGCCCTGCCCGTCCCGGCATCCGCCGCACTGCGCGTGACGCTAGCCGAGTGCAAAGGGGCAGGCAACGGCACGCAGGCGCAGAACGGCGCATTTGCGGGCAATGCATGAAAATCGGGCAGTGCCGTCAGAAATCCGTAGGTGCGCCGCCTTCCGCTTTCCGCCTTGCGACGAAATCGGCAAGTTCCTCGCGGATCGCAACCTCCATCGGCGGCTCTTCGAAGGTGGCAAGGATCTCCTTGTAGATCCGGTGCGCGCGTTCCGGCGTTCTGACCGCGCCTGCCGCATCCCATGCTTCGAAATTGCGCCAGTCACTGACGATGGGGGCGTAGAAGGCCCGCTCGTACCGGTCCTGCGTGTGCTGGATGCCGAAGAAATGGCCCGTGGGGCCGACCTCGCGGATGGCATCGAGCGCGATTTCCTCGGGGCCTGTCGCCCAGACCTCGGGCTCGAGGTAGCGCTGGATCATCTGCACCACCTCGCAATCCATGATGAACTTTTCCGGGCAGGCGATCAGCCCGCCTTCAAGCCAGCCCGCCGCGTGATAGACGATATTCGTGCCCGACTGCACCGCCGACCACAGGCTGTTCGAGGTTTCCCACATCGCCTGTCCGTCGGGAACATTGGCCGCGCAGACGCCGCTTGCGCGCATCGGCAGACCGTAGAAGCGGGCCATCTGGCCGGTCATCTGCGTCGCGCGCATGTATTCGGGCGTACCAAAGGCAGGCGCGCCGGATTTCATGTCGACATTCGAGGTGAAGGTGCCGATGGCGCAGGGGCATCCCGGGCGCACCCATTGGAACAGCGCGATGGCCGAAAGCGCCTCGGCGATCGACAGCGCGACCGCACCGGCCATGGTCACCGGTGCCATGGCGCCGGCAAGTGTGAAAGGTGTCACGATCACCGCCTGCCCGCGCCGGATCAGCCGCAGGCAGCCGTCGATCATCGGAACATCATGCTTGAGCGGGCTGGTCGAGTTGATATTCGTGTACATCCGGGGGCTTGCGTCGAATTCCTCATGCGACAGGCCGCCCGCGATGCGGACCATCTCCATCACATCCTCGACCCGCTCCGCCCCCAGCGAATAGGCATGCGCGACCTTGTCGGTCAGCGTGAGCTTGTCGAAGATCACGTCGAGATGGCGGATCGAGGGATGGATGTCCACGGGTTCCACCGGATAGCCGCCGGCGAAATGGATGCAGTTGAAATACTGGGTCAGCCGCAGCAGATTGGCGCAATGCTCCCGCGTGCCTGCGACCTTCCGGCCGATCTCGAGATCGTAGTAGTTGGGCGGAGACGAGACATTCCCGAACAGGATGTGCTTGCCGCCGATCGGGATGGTTCGTTCGGGGTTGCGCGGCGTGATGGTGAATTCCGCCGGGGCATGGCCCAGCATCTCCATCACCCAGTCGCGCCCGACACGGACATTGGTCCCCTCGACCCGGGCACCGGCCTTGCGGAACAGATCCAGCGCCTCGGTGTTGAGGTATTCGATCCCGATCTCCTCGAGGATGTGCATGGCACCGTCGTGGATCGCCTCCACGCCCTCGGGCGGCATCGGTTCGGTCGGGCGGTCGTGGTTGATGGGGATGCGCCAGGGCATCTGCGTGATGGCCGCCGTCCCCCGCCGCGTGGCATTGCCTGCCCTGCCCCCCGACCTTCCGCCAGCGCGGCGCTTGTGCGTCGACATTTCGGTCATTCCGGGTCCCTCCACCGCTGCTGGGGTCACTTTGACACCCCAGGACCGCGCCTGCCGGGCCACTTGCGACAGAAGCTGTCGCTGATGGAATGTCTCAGCCGGCAAGCCAGGCGGGAAGATCGGCGATACTGTCCAGTACGACATCGGCTTCGGGCATCAGTGTCGCCCGGTCCGCAAGCCCCGTGAGCACCCCGACCGCGACCATCCCCGCGGCGCGGGCGGCGTGCAGATCGTGGAGGCTGTCACCGACCATGACGCAATGGGCCGGATCGAGACCCGTCCTGTCGGCAAAGGCCAGCAACTGGCCCGGGGCGGGCTTGCCGCCATGGCCGCTGTCGTAACCGGCGATGAAATCGAACAGGCCTTCGACCCCTGCCGCAGCCAGATGGGCGCGGGCCGGGGCCTCGGTGTCATTCGTCGCCACACCCAGACGCAGGCCCATCGCCCTCAGCGCGGTCAGGATCTCGACCAGCGGGGCGGCCTCGACCTGCGGGGCGTTCGTGGCGCGGGCATCCATCCGTCCGAGCAGGGGACCGAGGTGCTCGCCCTCCAGAAGCGGCAGGATGCGCTGCGCGACGATTTCGGTCGTATGGGCGATCACCACGCTGTCGCGCCGGAATTCCGAGGTCGCCATATCATAGCCAAGCGCATCGGCCAGACGCTCGCGCAAGACGGGATCGCCGCGCGATTCCTCGTCAAGGATGCAACGGCTCCAGGCGCCCCAGGTGGCTTGAAAGTCGAACAGCGTGCCGTCCTTGTCGAACAGCACGCCATCGATCCGCCGTGTGATCCGTTCACCCATGATCTGTCCCTTCTGCACCCTGCGCGGCCCTTCTAGCCCAAGCGCCGGACCGGGGCCACGGCCGATAGGGGCAGGCGATCGCGCAGATCAACATGCCCCGGGCCGAAACCGGCTTGAGCATTGACGCAATCTGCAGGGCACCTGATCCCCAAGGTCGGGACCGCGAAATCCTAGGCCCAATCGACCCCTGTTTCGCCCGACAACACCAGGCACGCGCGCAGAGGTTGGTCATGAGCGAGACCGGCCTCGGCGCAAAAGGACAGGACCCAGGCGTCATCCAGTGTGACGAAAGCCAGCACGCCGCCAAGAAAGGCCCGGTCATCAAGCCTTTCACGCAGATCGTTCGGGCTTGAGCCCGTCGCGCCCAGGAAGACGGGCAGGATATCCTCTGTCCCCACCAGCCAGTTGACGGCCTTCAGGGCGATCGTCTCGGCATGCTCCGGCGTCATTCACGATCCTTGAGAAAACGGAAACCGATTCTTAACCATTGGGCCGCACTGTGCCTGTCACAACCGGGTCCCACAACTGTTCAGGGTTACCAGCATGTCGTTTCGGATCATGATCGTCGATGGCGTCGCGACCAATCGCATCCTGCTGCGGGCGATGCTGGTGGCCAGCCACCACGATGTGGCAACCTGTGCCACAGTCACGGAAGCGGCCGAGGTGATCGCGCGGGGGCGGCCCGATCTGGTCCTGCTCGACATCTGCCAGGAACCCGATGCGGCACTGGCCTTCTGCGCAAGGCTAGCGGCGGATGTGACGGGCCCGCCCATTCCGGTGATCGCGACCACCTCCGGCAGGCCCTATTGCCGTCATGCGCCCGGCCGGATCGCGGCCTTGCGGGCCGGGGCTGCCGATGTGCTGGACAAATCCACCCCCGACACGCTGCTGCAGGCCCGCATTCGCAGCCTGATCCGGGCCAGCATCAAGGCCGGGGAACGCACGCTTGCGCCCGATGACGACACGCCGACCTGCGGCTTTGCCGAGGCGGCGTCGAACTTCGAGGGTCCGGAGCCCGCCACCGGCAGCGTCGCCCTTGTGACACCCTCGCGTCGTGTCAGGCCGGCCGCGTTGCGCATGCTGTTCGAACGGATGCCTCAGGCCGCGCGGCTGCTCGACCCGTCAAGCGACCTGTCGGACGACGCACTGCGGCCGGCGCCCGATCTCTTCATCATCGACGGCGCGGCGATGTTGCAGCGCGACACCGACATCCAGGTCGGCGCCGATGTATTCCGTCTGGTTTCGGACCTGCGGTCGCGCGCGCTGACCCGCCATGCCGCGATCCTCGTGATCCTGCCCGACGACCAGCCCGACATGGCCGCGCTCGCGCTTGATCTGGGCTCGGCCGATGTGGTGGACGACCGGATTGCGGTCGAAGAACTGGCCCATCGCGTGCGCCGGATCATCGTCGAGAAACTGGCCGTGGATCGCCATCGCGATTCCGTCCAGAGCCGACTGCTTGCCGCGGTGACGGACCCGTTGACGGGCCTGAGCATGGGCCAGACTGCCGAAGTGCTGGCCC
>JAFIEN010000222.1 GCA_020832515.1 Rubellimicrobium sp.
CGTCATGGGTCGAGATCAGGAAGGTTGTGCCCTCGTCGCGGTTGATCTCGGCGATCAGCGCCATCACCTGCATGGCCGAGGCGCGGTCGAGATTACCGGTGGGTTCGTCCGCCAGCACCAGTTCGGGCCGGTTCATCAGCGCCCGCGCAACGGCGACGCGCTGTTTCTGCCCGCCCGACAGGCTGGACGAGGGGAAGTCGATCCGGTCGCCCAGGCCCATGCGTGTCAGCAGGTCGCGTCCGCGTGCCCTCGCCGCCGCGGTTTCGCGCCCCTCGCGCACGGCCGTGGGAAAGACGACATTCTCCAGTGCCGTGAAATCCGGAAGCAGGTTGTGGAACTGGAACACGAAACCGATGTGCCGGTTTCGGAACTCGGTCAGCGCTGCGTCATCCGCCGCCACCAGGTCGACCCCCAGCATGACATGGCTGCCTGATGTCGGCTTCATCAGCGTGCCGAGGATCGTCAGCAGGGTGCTCTTGCCCGACCCCGACGGCCCCAGCAGCGCCGCCATCTCGCCCGCCTCCAGCGCCAGCGACAGCCCGCGCAGCACGTGCGTCGCGGCTTCGCCCTGGCCAAAGGTCTTGACCAGCTCGCTCACCCGCAACAGCGCGCTCATTGCCCGATCGCCGTGACCGGATCGACCCGCGCCGCCGCGCGGGCGGGCAGGATCGAGGCCAGGATCGCGCCGATCACCGTCAGCGTGATGGCCAGCCCGTAGGATCCCTGGGTGATGTCCAGCGGCAGGGTGCCGGGCCGGAAATCGCCGCGCGCCGGAAAGGGCAGAAGCGCAAGATAGCCCAGTGATGCCCCCGCTACCCCACCCATCAGCCCGATCAGCGCGCCCTGGGCCACGAAGACGACCACGACGAAGCCCCGCCCCGCACCCATGGCCCGCATGATCCCGATCTCCGGGCGGCGGCGATAGGTGGACAGGAGCAGCGCCGAGGCGACCCCGATCACGATGGTGATCAGCGCAAAGGACTTCAGGAAATATCCGGTCTGGGCCTGCGCGTTCAGCGCCTCCATCAACTGCCCCGCACCATCCGTCCAGGGCACGGCATCAAGGCCCGTCAGCGCCCGGATGCGCAGCGCGGTGGCATCGGCGGCGTTCAGATCGGCAAGCTTGATCTCGATCCGCGTCACCCCCTGCGGCAGCACGAAGAGGGTGCGCGCGGTGGGCAGGGCAACAAAGACGCTGCTGCCATCGATCATGCCGTTGCCGGTCTCGAAGATCCCGCTCAGGGTGAGCACGGCCGATGCCCCGCCCGAGGATTGCAGCCGCACCGTCTGCCCCTCGGCCAGCGACAGATCATCGGCCAGCCGCCGCCCCAGCACCACCGTGCCCGACCCCAGCCTTGCCGAACCCTCCACCATATAGCCGTCGAGGTTCAGGATCGCGGACTCGCGCCCGGGTTCCAGCCCCGTCACGCTGACCTGCGCCACCTGTGCGCCGCGGGTCAGGAACCCCGCCCCGGTGATCTGCGGCGAAACGGCAACCACGCCCGGAACCTCCTCGATCAGCGGGATCCAGGTCGCGGCTTCGGCCAGCGTGGCGGTACGCGCGCGGCTGCGCTCGGTCACCGCCAGCACATGGCCTTCGGACGCGATCAGGATCGCCGGGTCGCGGTTTTCGGCCTCGATGGTGACGTGGCTGATGTCGCCCACCGTGCGCGACAGGATGAACTCGGCCAGCCCCCCGATCAGGGCGGACATGAAGATGAAGATGAACACACCCACCGCGACGCCCGCGACCAGCAGCGCCGTCTGCGCCTTGCTGGCGGTCAGATAGCGCGCAGCGATCTTGAGCGCATAGAGCATCAGGGCAGCCTTGGCCGCACAGCCCGCCCGTCATCGACCAGGGTTGCATCCAGGATCACCCTGTCGCCCGCCTCGAGACCGTCGGTCACGATCAGCCGGGCTGCCGGCCAGTCGATCACCGATACCGCGCGGCGCTGCGCCAGATCGTCGACGACGACAAAGACCGCATGCCCTGCGTCCTCGGCCCGGATCGCGGATCGCGGCGCCGTGAAGGCGGCCTCGCGCGCCTCCACGATGATGTTGGCCGCCACGGTCAGCCCGACCGGTGCCGTGACCGGCGTGTCGAACTCGATCACGACCGCCAATCCGCCGGTCGCCGCGTCGACGCGCTGCGAGACGCGCGACACCTGCCCCTCCCTCAGGGTGTCCTCGCCGGTCAGTTGCAGCACGACAGGCTGGCCGGCCCGGACCTGAACGGCATAGGCCTCGTCCACATCCGTCTCGACCACCAATTGGCCAAGGTCTGCAACCGTCATCAGCACGCTCGAGGGATCGACATTCTGGCCCGGCTCCGCAGACACGACAAGAACCGTGCCGGTCATCGGCGCCCGGATCGTATAGGCGTCAAGCTGGACCTGCGCCTGATCGAGCACCGCCGTCGCCCGCGCCACTTCCTGGGCAGCCGTCCGCACGGCGCGCTCTGCGTCGTCCACCGCTGCCTGCGCCACGGTCGCGCCCAAGGCCCGGGTCCGGGCCTGCGCGTCAAGCGCCTGTTCCTGCGCCACAAGGGCGGTATCCAGCCCGGCGAGGGCCTGGCGCAGCTGAGCCTGCTGGGCTGCACTGTCCAGCCGCACAAGCACCGCGTCCATATCTACGATGTCACCCTCTTCGACCCGGACATCCGTCACCGCGCCACCCACAAGTGCGCGCACATCCACCGAGTGACGGGCCGCGATCCTGCCGTTGACCGCCAGCACCCGGGTCACCGGGGCAGGTGCTGCAATCTCGATGGCAACCGGGACCGGTCCCGCGTCCCAGGGCTGAAAGTACAAGAGCAGCCCCGAGCCCGCGGCCACGACGATCCCGATCGCCACCAGCCAGACACGCCGCGCCGTCCGCGCAGGTTGCGTCGATCCGGCCTCGGGCGCGGAATGCACCGCAGGCAAAAGGCGCCCGCCGTCCTGCCGCGACGTGTCCGGGCCTTGTGACACAGGGTCCCTCTGCACTGTCGGCTTTTCCATTTCCCGCTCCAGGCCTGTGACCGACCCGAACCGGACGGTATAAGCTTGATCTTTCGTTGCAAGGACTATCCAGACGCGGGCCCCGACGCGCTGATCTGGATCAGGGATCGCAGCTTCGCGGACCCGGAAGGCCCGCGACGGCCGGTCAACCTCCGCCGGCCAGGCGGTCGCCACCCGAAAGTCGCCAGTCAGGGGATGGGCACAGGATGGGGCCGTCCCCGCCGCCCTCGATGGGCCAGCCTGCCCGCCATGGCCCGCTCAGTGACCGCCCGAGTACCCGAAGAATTATCCGTACAACCTGTGGCGGTATGAGCCGGTTCGGGCCTGAGTAGATTCCGATCCTGTCTGCCATTGCCGCGACCATCTAATGTCGAAGCACGGCATGACGTTCATGTCGCTTGCGCCAGTAACCGGGCAGTCAGGTCAGCGACAATGCAGATGGGGCTTTCCCTCCCCTTCGGTCCGCCTGCAACCTGACTGCCCGACCGTTTGCACCGGCGCCGGCCCGACCCCCGGACGCCCCGCCCTTTCGCGGACCGAACCCTCCTTCGTCGTGCCGCCCGGCCCCTCGGGGCCGACTGCGGCACTGCGCAAACCCGTCAAGGAACCGCCATGAACCAGATCATCTACATCGTCGGCGCTATCGTCATCGTCCTCGCCATTCTGAGCTTCGTCGGACTGCGCTGAGCCCCGCCCCATTCCAAGGAATACCTGCATGATGCCCGAATCCACTCCCCTTCGTCAGCCGATCCAGATGCCCGTTGAGGACTCCGAAAGCGGCGCCTACATCGACTGGGCCGCCATCCTTGCAGGCGGTGTCTTCGCGCTGGCGCTGTCGTTTCTGCTGATCAGCTTCGGGGCTGGGCTCGGGCTTTCGCTGACCTCGCCCTATCGCGGCGAGGGGGTTTCGGCCGCGTGGCTGGCGATCGCCGCCGGCATCTGGTTCGTCTGGACCATGGTGACGAGTTTCGGGGCGGGCGGATACCTGGCCGGCCGCATGCGCCGCCGCATCGGCGACGCGACGCCCGATGAGGTCGAGACGCGCGATGGTGTGCATGGGCTCATGGTCTGGGCCACCGGCGCGCTGGTCAGCACCTTGCTTGTTGCGTCCGGTGTGGGCGGCCTGCTGAGTGCGGGAAGCTCGGCCGCGGGGACCGTGGCGGATGTGGCGGCAGAGGCGGTTCCGACAGACTATTTCGCCAATGTCATGCTGCGCAGCGCGGCTGACGCGCCCGGGGCGGAGCCGACTGACGCGGCAGAGGCCGACCCTGCGCCACAGGCGACACAGAGACCGGCACAGGAGATCCCGGCACTTGCCGGCGTCGACCCCGCCGTTCAGCTGGAAATCGCCAGCATCCTTGGCCGCAGCATCGCAAGCGGCGAGATGGTCGAGCGCGACCGGGACTACCTTGCCCGGCTTGTCGCCGCCAACAGCGATCTTGACACCGAAGCGGCCCGCACCCGGGTCGACGAGGTGAACGAGGAAATCGCCTCGGCCCGCATGTCCGCGATGGAAGCGGTCGATGACGCGCGTCGCGCCGGGGTCGTCTTTGGCTTCATCACCGCCGCCACGCTTCTGATCGGGGCGCTTGCCGCCTTCTTCGGCGCCAGCACCGGTGGTCGTCATCGCGACGCGGGGCTGGGCTTCGATGCCCTGAGCGCCGGGCGCTGATCCGCGCTGCAGCATCCGACCCGGCGGCCCGCCTGAAACGGCCTGAACAAGAAAGGACAAAGACCCATGCCCGCCCTTATCGCCTGGCTCCTCGGAGCGCCGCTGCTGGTCATCATCATCGTCGCCCTCCTGCTCTGAGCGCCGCGCAGCACCCGTCACGAAGCTTCATCCGGAAGGAGAACGACAATGTCCCAGAAAACTCTTGCCGACGTCTTCATCAAGACACTGACCGAGATGTGGAAGGCGGAGTGCGAAAGCCGGCTGGTTCGCCAGCGTCTTCAAAGCAGGCTGCGCACGGAGCGGTTTCTGGGTGCGTTCAGCAGGGCAGAGGCCGGCCAGGGCACGCATCACGGGCCCCATCATGACCACAGCTTTGGCCATCCGGCCGAATAGGCCCGCCCGATCCGATCCCCCCCCACCCCTGTGTCGCAAGACGACATGCCGCCTGAGGATACACTCATGACGATCGAATCCCTTGATGACCTGTTCCTGCACACCCTCAAGGATGTGCTCTATGCCGAACGCAAGATCCTCAAGGCGCTGCCCAAGATGGAGCGCAAGGCGACAGACCCCAAGCTGCGGGCCGCGTTCTCGTCGCATCGCGACGAGACCGAAGACCAGGTGATGCGACTGGAAGAAGTGTTCGAGAGCATCGGAAAACCCGCCCGCGGTGCCAAATGCGATGCGATGGTCGGCCTGATCGAAGAGGCCGAGGGCCTGATGGCCGATATCGACGCCCCCGAGACGATGGACGCGGCGCTGATCTCGCTTGCGCAGGCGGTCGAGCATTACGAGATCGCCCGCTACGGCACGCTGGTCGCATGGGCCAGGCAGCTGGGCATGCCCAAGGCGGCCGCAATTCTGAAAGAGACGCTGGACGAGGAATACGGCGCCGACAAGGCCCTGTCGAAACTGGCCGAAAGCAGGCTGAACGCCGCCGCGGCCGCGGCCTGAGGGCCGCGCACAGGCAGCCGCTCCGGGGCCGGTCCCGGAGCCGCATCCAGACCGTTCCTGCCTCTGGCGCTGATCCGCCCGGACGCTGGAGGTGCCCTGCAGGTCGAATACCCCGGCAGCGCGGTGGCTGCTGCCTGCCGCCGCCGGACAAGATGCCCTCTGGTTCAATCCTGAAAGCGAGACGGAGTCCATGACCACGAAACATCCTTTCCATCTGCTGCTACCCGAACAGACCCAGTCCCTGCGCCGTCGTGCCTTGAAACTGACGGGCAACGAACATCGTGCCGAGGATCTGGTTCAGGCCACGCTGCTCAAGGCCTGGGCGAACCGCGACAGCTTCCGGCTTGATTCAAACCTGCGCGCCTGGCTGTTCACGATCCTGCGCAACACCTTCCTTTCCGAATTGCGCAAACACCGCAACGAGGTCGAGGACGTGAACGGCGCGGGCGCGGGTGCCCTGTACGAAGAGCCGCGACAGGATCACGCCCTTGCCCTCAATGAACTGGTGACGGCAATTGCCCTGCTGCCGCAGGCCCAGCGTCGGCCGGTGGTGCTGATGGGTGTCTACGGGTTCTCGCAACTCGAGGTGGCGCAGGCCTGCCAGTGCACTGTCGGGACGGTCAAGAGCCGCGTGAGCCGGGGGCGCAAGGCCCTCAGTCAGGCTGTCGCCTACGAACTGGCGGCCTGACCCCTCCCGCCGGGGCAGGTCCGGCTGTCGCTTCCCCTGGTTGCCGGGTCGGTCTGCAGGACGGAACCGAGGCCCGGTTGAAAACGTTGTCACATTGCATAGGTCGACAGGACGGTCGTCATCGCGGCTTTCGGGCAGGTTCCGGGCGGGTTCATTCCAGCCGCCCCCGATCACGATCCCAGACAAGGGCCCCACACCAGGCCCCGGCAAACATCCCGAAAGGAGACAGAGTGCAGATCCAGATCAACACCGACGACAACATCGAGGGCCGCGACGCCCTCACCGCGCAGGTCGAGGCCGGGATCCGTGACGGCCTGTCGCGTTTCGCGGCCCAGATCACCCGCGTCGAGGTGCATCTGAGCGACGAGAACGCCGCCAAGGGCGGAAGCGACGACAAGCGCTGCCTTCTTGAAGTGCGTCCGACCGGCCAACAGCCGATGGCCGTGACCCATCAGGCCGGCAATCTGCAAGAGGCCAGCCTTGGCGCGCTGAAGAAGATGCAGCGCAAGCTGCAAAGCAGTTTCGGCCGCCAGAACACCACCGGCAAGGGTGGTCATTCGATCCGCGATCTGGACGCCCTCTGAGGGTTTCCCGCCCCGACCGGCCCCCCACCAGACCGAAAGGAGTGACCATGTTTTCACGCACTGACCTTGTCGATCTTGTCGAGGCTGAGCCGGCCGTCGCGGTTTCACTTTACCTGCCGATGCAGGTCCTGGGGCGGGAAACCCGGCAGAACCCCATCGTCCTCAAGAACCTGCTGGGGAAGGCGCGCGCGCAGCTTGCCGGGCTGGAAATCACCGAGGCCGCGGTCGCGGCGCTTCTGGCGCC
>JAFIEN010000223.1 GCA_020832515.1 Rubellimicrobium sp.
TGGGGTTTTCGCCATAGCGCCCGTCGGTGGGCCGGCGCGAGGGCTGGACATAGGCTGCCGTCCAGGACCGCGAGCCCAGCGCGCGCAGCGTCGTGGCCGGGTGAAAGGTGCCCGCGCCCACTTCCATGTCGTAGGGTTGCAGGATCGCGCAGCCTCGTCCCGCCCAATAGGCCTGCAGGCGCAGGATGATCTCCTGAAAGCTTCGGGGCGTATCGGGCATGGGCGGCCTCGGATCTGGGGTTCGGCTCTGCACTTCGGGCGCGTTCCTAGAGTGCCGCTGCCACCGGGTCAATCGCGCCACGGTCGCAGGGGAAAGGCCTTGCACCTGACGAAAATGTGTCATTTTCCACAAGCGTCGCGACTGGCCTCTGCTAGAGGCTGTGCCAAGCATTGGAAAACACCATGGAAACGGGCCGGAGCAGGATGAGACGACTTTTCGCCGAAGTGATGCTGACCGCTCTGCTGACGCTCATGATCCTGGGCCTTGGCACGGGCACGGTCCGGGCCCAGGAACGCGCGGTCTGGCTTCAGATCGAGGCGCGGCCGACGCTGGGACAGGCGCAGGACCGCGCGCGGGACTATGCGGCGCGCCTCGAGAATGTGGCGGGCTTTGCGCTGGGGTCGGGCTGGTATGCCATCGCGCTTGGTCCGTTCGCGGGCGAGGATGCCGCCGCGCTGCGTGCCCGGCTTCTGGCCGAGGGCGCGATCCCCGGCGACAGTTTCCTGGCCGACGGCAGCGGTTTCGGCCAGCAGTTCTGGCCCATCGGCGCAGCACCCGCCCTTGCGCTGCAATCCCTGCCCGGCGCGGCGGATGAGCCGACGATCGACATCCCCGATCCGGAGGCGGCAGTAGAGCCGGCACCAGAACCCGAGCCGCCCCCGCCGCCGGCCCCGGACGAGACACGGGCCGAGGCGCAGGCCGGCGAGGCGCTCTTGTCGCGGCCCGAACGCGAGGCGTTGCAGATCGCGCTGCAATGGCTGGGCCTTTATGCCGCCGGCATCGACGGCGCCTTCGGCCCCGGTACGCGCGCCGCCATGTCGGCCTGGCAAGAGGCGCGCGGCTTCGAGGTGACGGGCGTGCTGACCACGGCGCAGCGGGCGGCACTTCTGGGCGAATACAACGCCGTGCTCGAAGGGCTGGACATGCAGCTTGTGCGCGACGACGCCACGGGGATCGAGCTGCAGATGCCGATGGGCGCGGTCGCCTTTGCCGGCTATGCGCCGCCCTTCGCGCGCTTCGATGCCCGCGACGATGACCTGCCTGTCACCGTGCTTCTGATCAGCCAGCCGGGCGACCAGACCCGGTTGTTCGGACTGTACGAGATCATGCAGACCCTGGAAATCGTGCCGCCCGAAGGACCGCGCAGCAGAAGCGACACCGGCTTCACGCTCGAAGGGGAAGACGGCCGGATCCACTCCTACACCCAGGCGCGGCTGTCGGGCGGCGCGGTCAAGGGCTTCACCCTGATCTGGCCCGCCGGCGACGAAGAGCGGCGCACCCGCGTCCTTGCCCTCATGCAGGAAAGCTTCACGTCCATCGACGGCGTCCTCGACCCGGCCATCGCCCCCCCGGGCGAGGATCAGGCGGTGGACCTCATCTCGGGCCTTGCCGTTCGTCAGCCGCAACTGACGCGCTCGGGCGTCTTCATCGACGGGCGGGGCCGTGTGCTGACCAGCGCCGAGGCGGTGGAAGTCTGCGACTATATCACCATCGACAGTGCGCACGAGGCCAGGGTCGAGCATCTGGACCAGGATCTGGGCCTTGCCGTCCTTGCGCCCGAGGTGGCGCTGGCGCCCCTCGGGGTGGCCGCGTTCCAGACCGGCATCCCCCGCCTGCAGGCCGAGGTCGCTGTGGCGGGCTATCCCTATGGCGGGGTGCTGTCGCGCCCGGCGCTGACCTTCGGGCGGCTGGCGGACCTGCGCGGGCTGAACGGCGAGGAAGGGGTCAGGCGCCTCAGCCTGCCGGCCCAGCCCGGCGATGTGGGCGGGCCGGTCTTCGACAATGGCGGTGCGGTGCTGGGGATGCTTCTGCCGCAACAGATCGGGGGCGCACAGATCCTGCCCGATGATGTGCGCTACGCGCTGGACGCGGGCGCCATCGTCGCTTCGCTGACAGGGGCCGGGATCGCGGTCGAGACGACCGACACCCTTGCCTTCATCACGCCCGAGGTGCTGACCCGCCGCGCCGCAGGGATGACGGTTCTTGTCAGCTGCTGGTAGGGTGGGCGCAACCCGCGCGTCCAACTCCGTCGCCCACAAAGGATGGACTTGCCGCCCGCTCTCGCCTATCTGCGCAAGATCATGGCACCCAAGGACAAATCCACCAACTACAAGGTGATCGCCGAAAACCGGCGTGCCCGGTATGATTACGCCATCGAGGATGATCTCGAATGCGGCATCATGCTCATGGGGTCCGAGGTGAAATCCCTGCGCGGCGGCATGGCCAATATCGCGGAAAGCTATGCCGCGGTCGAAGAGGGCGAATTGTGGCTGACCAACGCCTATATCCCCCGCTACGATCCTGCCCGCCAATGGGGCCATGAAGAACGCCGCAAGCGCAAGCTTCTGGTCGGCCGGCGCGAGCTTGCCCGGTTGTGGTCGGCGACCCAGCGGGAAGGCATGACCATCGTGCCGCTGGTGATGTATTTCAACGACAAGGGCCTTGTGAAGCTGAAGATCGCCATCGCCCGCGGCAAGAAGCTGCACGACAAGCGCGCGACCGAGGCCGCGCGCGACTGGAACCGCCAGAAACAGCGCCTCCTGCGCGACAACAGTTGAACCGCCGCTTTCAGGTGGCGCTTGCGCTTCAGCTTGCCACAGGCGCGGCCGGGCGATAGTCAGCGCAGGTCCGCCGCCGCCAGAGGTGCTGCCCATGTCCGATGCCGACGATCCGCGCACGCTGGTCTCGACCGGCTGGCTGGCCGCCCATCTCAAGGATCCCGACCTGCGGGTGATCGACGCGTCGTGGTATCTGCCCGGCACGGGTCGCGACCCCAGGGCCGAACATCAGGCCGCCCACATCCCCGGCGCGCGCTTCTTCGACATCGACGAGATCGCGGACCTGCGCTCGGACCTGCCGCACATGGCCCCCCCGACCGAGAAATTCATGAGCCGGATGCGCGCCATGGGCGTGGGCGACGGGCATCAGGTGGTCGTCTATGACGGTTCCGGGATCTTTTCGGCGCCAAGGGTCTGGTGGACCTTCCGCCTGATGGGCAAGCGCGACGTGGCGGTGCTGGACGGGGGGTTCCCGAAATGGCGGGCCGAGGGGCACGAGGTCGAGGACATGCCCCCCGTGATCCGCGACCGCCACATGACCGTCAGCCGCCAGAACCAGCTTGTCCGCGACGTGACCGAGGTCGCCCGCGCGGCCAAGCTGGGCGATCACGCCATCATCGACGCCCGCCCCGCCCCCCGCTTCCGGGGCGAGGCGCCCGAGCCGCGCCCCGGACTGCGGCTGGGCCATATCCCCGGCGCGCTGAACCTGCCCTTTGCCGCGCTTCTGACACCCGGGGGCACGATGAAGCCGGTGCCCGAACTGCGCGCCGCCTTTGTCGCCGCCGGGGTCGATCTTGCGAAACCCGCGATCACGACCTGCGGATCGGGCGTCTCGGCCGCGATCCTGTCGCTGGCGCTTGAACGGATCGGCAAGACCGACCACGCGCTTTACGACGGGTCCTGGGCGGAATGGGGGATGTATGACGACCTGCCCATCGCCACCGGGCCCTGAGATCGCGAAGGAAAGAGCATGTTCGAACATCTGAAGGACCAGCCCGCAGACAAGATCCTGTCGCTGATGGCCGCTTTCCGGGCCGACCCGCGCGAGGACAAGATCGACCTTGGCGTCGGCGTCTACAAGGACGCGACCGGCCAGACGCCGGTGATGCGCGCGGTGAAGGCGGCCGAGCGGCGCATCTGGGAAGAACAGCAGACCAAGAGCTACACCGGCCTTGCCGGCGACCCGGCCTTTGCCGATGCGATGACGGGCCTTGTGCTGGGCGATGCCGTCCCGCGTGACCGGGTCGCGGCGGTTGCCACGCCGGGCGGCACCGGCGCGATCCGGCAGGCCTTCGAGCTGATCCGCATGGCCGCCCCCGGGGCCACGGTCTGGGTCTCGGACCCGACCTGGCCCAACCACCTGTCGATCCTGCGTTATCTGGATATGCCCGTTGCCGAATACCGCTATTTCGACGCCGCCACGCGCGACGTCGATCTGGCCGGTCTGCTTGCCGATCTGGCACAGGTAGCGCCCGGTGACGTCGTCCTGCTGCATGGCTGCTGCCATAATCCGACGGGGGCGAACCTTGCGCCCGCCGCCTGGGACGAGGTGATCGCCCTTCTCAGGGCGCGGGGCGCGGTGCCTCTGGTGGATATCGCCTATCAGGGTTTCGGCGACGGGCTTCAGGCGGATGCCGGGCCAACGCGGGCGGTGGCCGCAGCCTTTGGCGAGTGCATGATCGCGGCCTCATGTTCGAAGAACTTCGGGATCTACCGCGAACGCACCGGCATTCTGATGGCACTGACCGAAGGGGCCGCGCGGCAGGAGCGGTTGCAGGCGACGCTGGCCTTTCTCAACCGCCAGAACTATTCCTTTCCGCCCGATCACGGCGCGCGGATCGTGACGACCATCCTGACCGATCCCGCCCTGCGCAAGGATTGGGAAAGCGAACTGGACGCGATGCGCCGGAACATGCAGGGGCTGCGGCAGGTGCTGGCCGGTGAATTGCAGCGGCTGACCAATTCCGACCGCTTTGGTTTTCTTGCCCGCCATCGGGGCATGTTCAGCCGCATCGGCGCCAGTCCCGAACAGGTCGAGGCGATGCGGCGCGACCACGGGGTCTATATGGTCGGCGACAGCCGGATGAATATCGCCGGGCTGAATGAAGCGACCATCCCGGCGCTTGCAAAGGCGATCGTCGCAGTGGGCGCCTGAAACCGCCCGGGCGGCGAACCTTGCCCGGTCCGGGCAGCAGGGTCACAGTAACCGGCGCGCGTCCCGCGTCATCCTGCGGGGTCAAGAAACCCGACCGCCGGGTCCGCCGCCGACCGGGCCAGCAGCGCGAAGACATAGTCCGCCACAGAGCGGAAGCAGACCACAGTGATCGCCCCTTCCGCCTCGATCCAGAAGGCGGCCGCCACCTGACCGAGCCGCGTCCGGCGCAACTCGCCCGGGCCAAGGCTTTCGGGGCGCAGGTCCACCGGGGCCACCTTGGCCAGCACATCGCGCGCGCCCGCCCCTTCCAGCGCGATCACGGCCCGCATATCCGAGACATCGACCGCCAGATGATGCGCCCCGCCCAGCGCCGTGCCGATCCGCGACAGCGCATCGGCCACTGCCTCGGGCGCCATGATCAGCAGAACCTCGTCGGGTGACATCCAGCCGATCCGGCCATGCTCGCCCCCGGTGATCGCGCGCCGCTCCGGGAAGGCGGCCCCCGTCAGTTCCTGACACACCGCCTGCAGGGCGGCATCCTCCAGATCGCCGCGCAGTGTGATCATTCCCGCAGGCCCGAGATCGCGCACCGTCACCGCGCCCTCCGCCACCCGACCGTCCAGCACCGAGACCGCCTCAGACATCCTGCCGTTCCCCCGCCTTGTCGTAGAAGACCGGATCGACGATCCGCGCATGGACCTCGCCCCCGTCAAGCCTGGGGAAGCGCACCACCTCGCCCATCCGTTCCGGCCCTCGCACGATCAGGCCCATCGCAATGCCGCGCCCCAGGGTGGGCGAGAAATAGGTCGAGGTCACCCGCCCCTCCGTCACCCTTCGGCCATGGGCATCAAGGCGCTGCCCGACGGCATAGGCCCCGTCCGGGATGACCGATTCGTCGATCGTCTCCAGCCCCACCAGACGCCAGCGGTTCGGATCCACCAGATGCGAGCGTTCCTGCCCGCGCTTGCCCAGATAATCGGCCTTCTTCTTCGAGATCGCCCAGCCAAGGCCAAGGTCCTGCGGGATCACCGTGCCGTCGGTTTCGTCCCCGATCATGATGAAGCCCTTCTCGGCCCGCATCACATGCAGCGCCTCGGTCCCGTAGGGCATCATGCCGAAACCTGTCCCCGCCGCCAGCACCGCATCCCAGAAGGCCCGCGCGCGGCCAGCAGGCACCGCGATCTCGTAGCTCAGTTCGCCCGAAAAGCTGATCCGGAACACCCGCACCGGGAAGCCGGCCAGTTCGCCCTCGACCCAGTGCATGAAGGGCAGCGCCTCTTTCGAAACATCCATGCCGCCCAAGGCCTCCAGCACGCGGCGCGCCTCGGGGCCGACCACGGCGACCTGTCCCCATTGCTCGGTCACGTTCGCGACATAGACCTTCCAGTCCCACCATTCGCATTGGAGCCAGTCCTCCATATGCGCATGGATCCGGTCCGCGCCGCCGGTGGTGGTATGGCACAGCCAGCTATCCTCGGACAGCCGCGCGACGACGCCGTCGTCGATCAGGAAGCCGTTCTCGTTGCACATCAGGCCATAGCGGCAGCGGCCCACGGGCAGGCTGCTCATCACTCCGGTGTAAAGCATGTCGAGGAAGCGGCCCGCATCCGGCCCCTTCACGATCAGCTTGCCAAGGGTCGAGGCATCCAGAACGCCGACCTTCGCCCGCGTATTCGTCACCTCGCGGTGGACGGCCTGTTCCACGCTCTCGCCCGCGCGGGGAAAGGCATAGGGCCGGCGCCAAAGGCCCACGGGCTCGAAATGGGCACCATTCGCCTCGTGCCAGTCATGCATCGGGGTCTTGCGGACCGGCTGGAACAGATCGCCCCGCGCACTTCCCGCAAGCGCACCCATGGTGACCGGGGTATAGGGCGGGCGGAAGGTGGTCGTTCCGGTCTGCGGGATGGGCATGTTCAGCGCGCTGGAAAGCACGGCCAGACCATTGATATTGCTCAGCTTGCCCTGATCTGTCGCCATGCCAAGCGTGGTATAGCGCTTGGTGTGTTCGACGCTTTCGTACCCCTCGCGCGCGGCGAGTTGTACATCCGTGACCTTCACATCGTTCTGGAAATCCAGCCACATCTTCGAGCGCAGCTTGACGCCCGCGCCCTGCGGCATGATCCAGACGGGGGCGATCTCGCACTCCTCGGCATCCTCGGCCTCGGGGGCGATCCCGTCGCCCGGGGG
>JAFIEN010000224.1 GCA_020832515.1 Rubellimicrobium sp.
ATACCGTGCGCTGGGACACGCATTGCGGGGCGGCCTATGCGATGGTCTATCGCTTTCTCTGCGATGCGCCTGAAGGGTGGGGCGCGGGCGATGGCGCGCCGATCCCGCAATCGCATTCCGCCGTGCGCGCACCGGGGGCGAATGACGCGCTGAACCTGATGTTCCTGACATCGAAATCCTTGCGCGATTCGATGCTGTCGCATCAGGGCGGCTGGTCGATCTCGGAAGCGATCCTGACGGCGGGGCAGGCCACGGCCGACAACCTGCCCGCCGGACTGGCCGAGGTGCAATACATGATCCGCGTGCCCACGCTGGACATGGCCGAGGCGGTGACAGCGGCGCTTGACCGAAATGCAGCGGCGGCGGCGGCGATGACCGGTTGCCGCTGGGACCGGCATTGGGTGGCCAAATCGCGCCCCGGTCTGGCCAATCACGCCATGGCCGGTGTGGTCTGGGACGCGCTGCAGGCCGCAGGGCCGCCGGTCTGGGGCGAGGAGGCGCGCGAAGTCGCCCGCGAGATCCAGCGCAATCTTGGCCTTGAGGCGATGGACGATCCCTTCATCCCCGAGATGACCCGCCTGCTCGACCCCGAAACCGCCGAGGCGATGCTGCGCCGCGACCTGCCGCCAAGCCAGACGCATTCCACCTCGGACGACTATACCGACATGTGCTGGCACGCGCCCACCGCGCGTTTCTACATCGCCCGGCCCGCGCTGAAGGCGCCTGCGGGCACCAGCTATCCGGCATGGGTCATGAACGCGCTTGGCGGCATTCCCGCCACGATCGACCCGATGGTCGAACGCGCCTCCGAGGTGCTGGCGCTGTCCGCGCTGCGTTTGCTGGAGGACGAGAGCGCCCGCACCGCCGCGATGCAGGAATTCCGCGCCCGCACCGGCGGCGGCGTGGGCGGCGCGGACTGGATCGCGCCCCTTTGCGATTACGACCCGCCGATCCATTTCCGCTGGCCCGAATATGTCACAACCCCGCGCGGGCGGGACTGGTGGATCCCCTCCGCCATGCCCGGCGCCTGAGCCCTGTCCAACAAGGAGACCCCGATGAACATCCAGACCAAGCCCGACCCATTCACCCTTCAGCGCCGCAAGGCGGGCGGCGGCACCGCGCCGCTTTCCGGTTGGGGCTTCACCAATGAAACCGACCGGATGACCGATGTGCTGCTGGGCAGCCCCGCGCATCTGCGCCACCTGTCCACCTCGTCGCTGTCGCGCAAGCATCTGCGCGAGGCGCCCTGCAACATCCAGGTGGCGCAGGCGCAGCATGCCGAACTGGTCGCGGCCTATGAGCATTTCGGCGTCAAGGTCCATATGCATGCGCCCGAGCCCGAACTGCCGATGCAGGTCTATGCCCGCGATTCCAGCGTCATGACGCCCTACGGCGCGGTCATCACCGCCATGGCCCAGTGGTGGCGGCGGGGCGAGAACTATGCCGCGATCCGCACCTACGAGAAGCTCGGCATCCCGATCTACGACATGGTCACGGCAGGCACGTTCGAGGGCGGCGATTTCGCCGTGATCGAAGAGGGCGTGCTGCTGATCGGCTGCGGCGGCGCCCGCACGCAAGAGGAAGGCGCGCGGCAGGTCGCCAGCTGGTTCGAGGCCGAGGGCTGGGAGGTGAAGATCGCCTTCATCGACGAATACTACGTCCATATCGACCTGATGGTCGTGCCGATTGCCGACAAGCTCACCGCCGTCTGCGTGACCTGCACCGATCCCTGGATCGTGGACTGGTTGAAGGCCAAGGGCCACGAGATCATCGACGTGCCGTTTCAGGATACGATGGCGCTGGGCTGCAACTGCATGTCGCTGGGCGGCGACCGCGTCATCGCGCCGACCACGTCCAAGGTGCTGATTGGCGAGTTGCGGGCGCGCGGGTTCGAGGTGGCGGCGGTCGACACGGCCGAAATCTCCAAGACCGGCGGCGGCATCCATTGCATGGCGCAATCGCTGCGGCGCGAGAAGTGAGCCTCTCGCCGGACCTGAGCGGGGCGCTGGCCGCCCTGCTGGGGCCGCAAGGATATGCCTCGGGCGCCGACGTGCCCGAGGCCACGCGGACGGATGCCAGCCGGTCCGGGCAGGTGCTGCCGCTGGCGCTTCTGCGTCCGGCCTCGGTTCAGGAGGTGTCGGGCGCGCTGCGGCTTTGCCATCAACATGGGCAAAGGGTCGTGGTGCAGGGCGGCATGACCGGCCTTGCCGGCGGGGCCAATCCGATGGCGGGCGAGGTGGCGCTGTCGCTTGCGCGCCTCAGGGGCGTCGAGGAGATCGACGCCGAGGCGGGCCTGATGGTCCTGCGCGCGGGGACCGTGCTGGAACAGGCGCAGGCGGCGGCCGAGGCGGCGGGCTGGCATCTGCCGATCGACCTTGGCGCGCGCGGATCCTGCCAGATCGGCGGCAATATCGCCACCAATGCGGGCGGGGTCCGGGTGATCCGCCACGGCATGACGCGCGACAACCTTCTGGGGATCGAGGCAGTGCTGGCCGATGGCACGGTGCTGTCGCATCTCAACCGGTCGGTGAAGGACAACACGGGCTATGACCTGCGCCACCTGATCTGCGGCTCGGAAGGGACGCTGGCGGTGGTCACGCGGGCCGTGCTTCGCCTTTTGCAGCACCCGACCCCCGTGGGCAAGGCCCTTTGCGCCCAGACGGATTTCACCCCCGGGCTGGGGGTCTTGGGGCTGGCGCGGGCCGGGGCCACGGCCTTCGAGGCGATGTGGCCGGAATTCTTCGAACTGAACCAGCGCCTTCTGGGGCGCGAGATGTTCGCCGATCTGCCAGGCATGGTCGTCCTTGTCGAGACGGACGAAGCGGCGCTGACACCCCTTCTGGAGGCAGGCTTCGAAGCGGGTCTGATCGGCGACGCGCTGGTCGCCCGCTCAGGTGCCGAGGCCCGCAGCTTCTGGGAGATCCGCGAGGCCTATGCGATGGACCGCGCCTTTCCCGACCTGATCAATCTGGATGTCAGCCTGCCGCAGGCCGCGATGGCGGATTTCGCTGCCGCCTGCCGGAGCGGCGTGCTGGCCCGCTTTCCCGGGGCGCATGTCTCGGTCTTCGGGCATGTGGCGGACGGGAACCTGCATCTGGCCATGGCCCTGCCCGAAGGCGGCGGTGCGGCGGCCCATGCCGCCGAGGGGATCGTCTATGATCTGGTGCGCGCGGCGGGCGGGTCGGTTTCGGCGGAACACGGGATCGGTATGCTCAAGCGCGACTGGCTGGGGCATAGCCGGTCTGCCGCCGAAACGGATGCCATGCGCGCGATCAAGGCGGCGCTCGATCCGTCGGGCATTCTGAACCGGGGGCGCGTCCTCGGGCCGTCATGAGCGGGTACCGGACGGGGGCAGGCGAAGCGCGCGGACACAGATGCCCGCGCCCCGGTCAGCGCAACCGTCAGCGCCCGGTAAGCGACTGACGCCGGATCCGCCGGTCGATCAGGGTCTGCAGCACCACCGACACCACGATCACAAGACCGAAGGCCAGCTGCGTGTAGAAAGCGTTGATCCCGGCCGACACGATCCCGGCGTTGATCGCACCGATGATGAAGGCCGCAAAGAAGCTGCCCACGACGGACCCCGTGCCTCCGAAGACCGACGTGCCGCCCAGAAAGACCGAGGCGATCGTGTTCAGCAGGAACCCCTCGCCCAGCGACGGCCAGAAGTGAAATCCGAAGGTCGAGGTCATCAGACCCGAAAAGGTCGCGGCGACCCCCACCAGAATGAAGGCCCGCGTCTTGACGCTGACCGCGTTGATCCCCATCAGCCGGGCCGAGGTCGGATTGTCCCCCACCAGAAAGACATGCGCACCGAACCGCGTGCGGTTGAGCAGCAGCCACGCCACGATCAGGAAGACCACCATCCAGATCGTCTGGATCGGAATGCCGAAAGGCATCGACCGGAAGATCGCATGCAGCGCCGGATATTGCGCGGCAGGCAGCGGCACACCTGTGCCCCCCATCAGCACAAGGCTCAGGCCCCGGAACAGGAACGACGTGCCGATCGTGATCACCAGCGAGGGGATGTTCAGCCAGGACACCAGCGTCCCGTTGATCCAGCCGCAGAAGGCCCCCGTCGCAAAGGCCGCCGCCATGGCGATAGGCCAGGGCACGCCGGCAGGCGCCAGCAGCACGAAGACGCAGCTTCCCAGCGCCATGATCGACGGAAAGGACAGGTCGATCTCGCCGGTGATGACGACGAAAGTCAGCGCGATGGCGATGATGCCGAATTGCGGGGTCGTCTGGGCGAAGGCGATGTAGATGTTCCAGTTCATGAACACCTGGGGTGCCGCGATCACGAAGGCCAGCCACATCGCAAAGCCCACCGAGACGATCCCCAGCTGCGACACATAGCGGCGCCAGAACGATGGCTTGCCCACCCGGTTGTCGGCCGGCTTCGCAACCTTTGCGTCGGTTTCCGCGACCATCCGCCTCTCCCTCAGTTCAGTGTTCCGGTGCGGGCGACGTGATACAGCCGCTCGATAAGCTCATCCATCGTGATCTCGCTCTTGTGGTAGACGCCGGCCACCTTGCCGCGATCAAGCACATAGAGCCGGTCCACGACCGGATAGACATGAAAGATGTTGTGGTCGATGAAGATGGCCGAACGCCCGGCATCCTTGATGCTCTGGACGAATTCCAGTGTCTTCTTCGTCTCGCTCAGCGACAGGCCCACGGTGGGCTCGTCCAGGATGACAAGCTGGGCATCGAAGTAAAGCGCGCGGGTGATCGCAACGCCCTGTTTCTCGCCGCCCGACATGGTGCTGACCACATTGTCGGGATGCACGGCCGCCGAGGTAAAGCCCATGTGCTGCGACATCAGCCGGGCGGATTCTTCGCGCATCTTCCTGACGTCGAGCAGGCCCCATTTCGTGCGCGGCTCGCGCCCCATGAACATGTTGCGCCAGATCGGTTGTTTTTCGCAGAGCGCGCGTTCCTGATAGATCGTCTCGATGCCTAGGCTGCGGGCGCGGGCGACCGACCAGTCGTCGATCCGCTGGCCCTTGAACCAGATCTCGCCGCCCGGGTCGGGGCTGTGGTAGCCCATGACCGTCTTGACCATGGTCGACTTGCCCGCCCCGTTGTCGCCCAGAAGGCCCACCACCTCGCCCGGATAGACGGCGAAGTTGACGCCCTGCAGCGATCGTACCTCGCCGAAGGTCTTGGACACGTTGCGAAGCTCGATCACCGGTGTCCCGGTGGGGGTCTTGGTCGCGGCGTCGGGCATGTCGGATCGTCCTTGCAGGCAAGCGCCCCGGCGGCAGGCTGCCCGCGGGGGCGCGGGTTGGTCAGCGGATCTCGACCGCGGCAAGCGGCGCGACATCGGCCACGTTCGTGGCATCCACGAAGGCGCCCGCGGTGTTGATGTCCAGACCCGAGAAGCCGAACTTCGCGGTCAGGCAGATGTTCAGGATCGGCAGATAGCCCTGCAGGAAGGGCTGCTGGTCGATCACGAGGTTCTGGTAGCCCGCCTCGATCGCCGCCGCCGTCGCAGGCGACATGTCGAAGCCGGCGAAGAAGACATCGCCCGGCTCAAGCCTGGCCGAGGTCGCATAGACCCCGACATTCGATGTCAGACCGCCATGGTCGGTCACCACGATCTTGATGTCCGGGTTGGCACCCATGATGCCCACGAAGGTTGCCGTACCGGCATTTGCATCGGCGTTGGTGGCCGAATCGATTTCCTGGTAGAGGACGTTCAGACCGGCCTCTTCGAATGCGTCGATCACGCCAACGGTGCGTTGGCCGCGATCACCGCCCTGGGCACGCAGGCCCCAGACAAAGACCTTGTCGCCAGCCTCGACACCCGAACGCGCCACCGCCTCGGCGGCCAGCGCGAAGCCCGCGTCGTAGTTCGGCGCGCCGACGAAGCCAAAGCCCTCGGGGCCGAAACGGGCCTGGGTTTCGGGCAGGGCCGTGTTCAGCGTGGTGAAGATGATGCCCTGTTAGCGGGCCTGTTCGACGATCGGGCCGGTCGCATCCTCGCCCGCGAAGCCGTAGGTGGCGATCCCGTCGACACCGCTTGCCACCGCCTGCTGGATCTGCTGCAGCATCAGGTTGGGGTCCCAGTTCGAGAAATAGTAGACCAGATTGGCACCCAGATCGAGTTCGGCCTGACGGAACCCGTTCAGCACGTTGTTGGCGAAGACCCCACCCTGCGGGCCGCCGGGGAATGCCGCGATCGTCACGCCTTCGCACCACCTTTCGTTGGGAAAGGCGGCGGCCGTGGTCGCCAGGAATGCAGTGGATGCACCCGCAAGCGCGGTCGTCCAGAATCGTGCAGACGTCATGTTCATCTCCTCCCGTGTTTTTTCGGCACGGGGGACAATCCGTCACCACAATTCCGTGTCCCCCTCGCCATAGGATCGGTAAGCGAGTCCTACAAGGCTGTAAAGAGTTTCGTGGGACATGAGATGCGCGCCCTTTGCCGGATGCGTCGTCGCCCGGCAAAGTGTCTGTTTTTCTGCGCTGCAGCGGGCCTGACGACCCTGCAAGCCCTTTGACATGAAGCTCGGACCCGGTTACCGCCTGTCAAACTTGTCCTACATCTTTCGGGTCATGCAGATCAGAACCTCATTGCAGATCAGACCGGCCGTTTCGGCGGCCGAGGCGGTGGCAGAAGATCTGGCCGCGCAGATCATGCGCGATGTCTCGATCGGCGGCCAGCTTCCGTCCGAGGCCGAGCTGGCGGCCCGTTTCGAGGTCAGCCGCGTCACGGTGCGCGAGGCGCTCAAGATCCTCTCCGGGCGCGGGCTCGTGCAACTGGCGCGCGGACGGCGGGCGATGGTGACGCAGCCTGACGGGGCCGTGTTCGGGGCCTTTCTCGGGTCATTGCTGCGCTCGGACCCGCGCACGATGCTGGATCTTCTCGAGGTCCGCCGCACACTCGAGGTGGAAGCGGTGACGCTGGCCTGCCGGACGGCCAGCCGGTCGGGCCTTGCCGCAGTCGAGGCGGCGCGTGGTGCCGGCAGCCCCGCCCCCCGGCACAAGGACGCGGGGGGCGGTGGCGCGGGGGCTGCCTGGGCCCCCGCCCCCGGGCCCGTTGACCACGGCGTGGCGCGT
>JAFIEN010000225.1 GCA_020832515.1 Rubellimicrobium sp.
GGCCTCGAGATCGTGGGCACACGCAAGATCATGGAGACCGACTGATGGCCGGAGCCAGCCACTACATCCTGCCGCGCCCGGAGTTCGACCGGCCGGTGAAGCTCCTGATCGTCGTCGCCCCTTACTATCGGGATGTCGCCGACAACCTGATCGCCGGTGCCCGCGCCGAGGCCGAGGCGGCCGGGACCAGCGTCGAGGTGATCGAGGTGCCGGGCGCACTTGAAGTGCCCACCGCCATCGGCATCGCGGGGCGGATGGCCGAATATGACGGTTTCGTCGCTCTGGGCTGCGTGATCCGGGGCGAGACGACGCATTACGACACTGTGTGCAATGACTCGTCCCGTGCGCTGTCGTTGCTGGGTTTGCAGGGCCTGTGCATCGGCAACGGGATCCTGACGGTCGAAAACCTTGAACAGGCCGAGGTGCGCGCCGATCCCGCTGGCCAGAACAAGGGCGGCGGTGCGGCGGCGGCGGCGCTGCATCTGGTGGCGCTTTCGCGCAGGTGGAGCCGGACGGGCAAGGGCCTGGGCTTTGCGCGCGACCTTCTGGGTGGGCAGGGCTGATGGCTGGAAGACCCGACCGCAAGCGTCAGATGCGCTCGGCCGCGCGGCTTTACGCCGTGCAGGCGCTGTTTCAGATGGAGGCCTCGGGCCAGACGGTCGAATCGGTCTCGTCCGAATTCGAGACGCATCGCTTCGGTGCCGTCTATGACGGCGAGGAACTGGCCGAGGGCGATGTCGACCATTTCCGCAAGGTGATGGGAGACGCCGTGAACCATCAGGCCCGGATCGACCAGATGACCGACCGCGCGCTTGTCGCGAAATGGCCCATCGCCCGGATCGATCCCACATTGCGCGCGCTGTTTCGCGCCGCCGGAGCCGAGCTTGTGGCCTCGGAAGTACCGCCAAAGGTGACGATCACGGAATTCGTCGATGTGGCGCGCGCCTTCTTTCCGGAAGGCAAGGAGCCCTCCTTCGTCAATGCCGTGCTGGATCACATGGCCCGCGAGGCGCGACCCGGGTCTTTCGAGGCGACCTGACGAAGTTTTTCCGGGCCTGCACGGAACCGGAAACCGAACTGAAAGGTTTTCCTGCGACGACATGCAGCAGGGCCCGGCCGCTTGTCCTGCGGTGCCGTGGGTGCACCTTTGTTACGTGACAGCATGGAGAAACGAGATGCCCGACCTGATCCGCCTCTACATCACGCAGGCCGCGATCGGCTTTGCGATCGCAGCCTTTGTCGTCTCGGGGCTTCTTTACTTCAATGTGGGCAATCTCTGGCACCTGGTCACGCATTCCGACCGGGGCTTCATGGCGGTTCTTCTGCTGTGGCTGTTCAACGGAATCGTGTTCGGATCGGTGCAATTCGCCATCCGGATCATGTTCATGGCCCATGACGACGATGATGACGATGACGACCGCGGGGATTGGGCGCGCGAACCCGTCGCCGTTCGTCTCGACCGCTGAAACTGCGCGCGGCAGGGGACGCGCACGACCTGCCGTCGCGCGGCTGGCCACAAGGTGGCTGTCCAAAGGGTAACCGGCCCCCGCATGATCGGCCACGCAATGGCCCTACACCTCGCGACCGGCCAGAGGAGACAGCCCTGCGTCCCGACGATCCGGGCCAGTGATGAAAAGGCCGATGGGCTTGTCCCGCAGGCATCCGGTTCGGTCGTCATGGACCGTCGACAGGGCCGGGATTTCGCGTGCCCTGCAGACGCCGACGTTTCGACAGAACCGTCGGCAGGCAGGCCATGGGCAAAGTGGCGGGAACCGCAGCGACCGTGGGGTGTCTATTCCCGAGGACCTGTGTTTACAGGTGGGTACCAGATAGTCAGGCCAGGACCTGAAAAGAGCCAGCTCCCTCGGAGTTGCGTAAGGCCACCGGAATTGAACCGTATCACGCGAAGAGCAGAAACCCGCCAATCACTGAGGTAAGTCGACTGTCGTGCCGCCGCAAGGGGCAGCATCAATCCGCGACGAGTCGTCCTGTCCTCAGTCTTCTGCGCCAGTGTCGATCAGCCAGCCGCCCGGCCCCACCATGCCAGGCGGCAGCACGCAGACCAGGCGGTCGATCAGTGCCGTGGTCAACATGGCCATGGCGACTTCGAAGAAGCTGATCTGTGCAAGGACGGACATGGGCGCTCTCCTGTTGCCGACACTGTCTGGTCGCGGCCTCGCATGGCCGAAATGTGGCCCGGTCGCGGCCTAGCCATGACAACCCGCCGGATGCCGACATGGACTGTCGGGTTGACTGATGTTCACTTTTCGTTCATTTTTGCTGCATGAATCGTGCGTCGTCCTTGCAGACAGAACCCCAGACGCCTGCCGGCAGATTGCTGGCGCGCGGGGTTTGCCGGCACCTTCTGGGACATGACTTCGTGTCGGTCGAGGAACTGGTTCCCGACCGCGGGCTTCGGGTCGATGTGATGGCGCTGGGTCCGCGCGGCGAGATCTGGATCATCGAATGCAAATCCGGTCTTGCCGATTATCGCTCGGATCAGAAGTGGACCGGCTATCTGGGCTGGTGCGACCGATTCTTCTGGGCCGTCGACGCCGACTTTCCCACCGAGGTGCTGCCCGATGACACGGGGCTGATCCTTGCGGATGCCTATGATGCCGAGATCGTCCGGCTTGGTCCCGAGGCGCGTCTTGCACCGGCGCGGCGCAAGGCGGTGCTGCAGACATTCGCCCGCCATGCAGCGCGGCGCTGGCACGCCGCGCGCGATCCGGCGGCCGGATTGGGCCAAGCGGCGGGCGGCTAGTCGCGGGGATGCATCGCAGGTGCGGCCGTGGGGCGCGCGCAAGCTATGCCCAGCCTGCCGAAGCGTCAGCGCTTGCCGAGGGCGCGGGCGGCCTGGGCTGCGGCGCGCAACTCGTCTGCGATCTCTTCGGCTTCCTCGGGATCGAAATCCATCGGGATCTCGATACCTGCGCCTTCGACGAACAGGCGGACCATTCCGTTGTCGGTTGGCCCGATCTGCAGGTTGGCCTCGATGTCGCGTTCGGTGTTGATGCCCATCCCGGCCCCCTCTCAAAGCCGCTTCCTAACGCCGGCCGGGCGGTCTTGGCAAGGTCCAGATGCCCCCGGCCCCCCTTGCATTCGCCTCGGGCCGGGGGTAATCGACGCATCGTGCCGCCTTAGCTCAGTTGGTTAGAGCACCAGATTGTGGATCTGGGGGTCGCCCGTTCGAGCCGGGCAGGCGGTACCACTTGATGACATCGCATCGGCGTCGACGCATCCCCGCATACCGATCCCATCTGACACAGAGACCGCCGACGACCCGCATTGGCAAAGGCCTCTTGCCAGGTCTGTCGCCCGCACCCCCGCCGGCACGACCTGAAACAGACGCGCCGCGTGACCCTGCATCGGGCGTGGCGTAGGTCGTCGTGATGCATGATCCGGTGAAGCTGCCTCTTCTTCGGCTTTGAGGCGGGCGGCAAGGCCGCTGCCATCGCCCAGACCCTGATCGAAACAGCCAAGCTCGAGGCCGTCGATCGCCACGCCTGGCTCGCCAACACTCTGGCCCGCATCCCGGATGACAGGATCACCCAGGTCGAAGACCTGCTGCCCTGGCGCTGGAACGGGTATCGGTCAGACGCGACGGTCACGTGACAGCAGATCCGCCCCCCGAAGTGTCTTGAGAACGGAAATCGGCCTGTCGGGTGAAGGCTGCCGTTCGCTGCGCTGCCCTCGGCTGCCCGCATTCGCAAACGGCCTCTGTCCTCGCCGGACGAAATCGAACCCATTGTCGACTGGGGGTTCCGGACCGGAACCATTCACTGGAACGGCAGCATGCCGGAATAGATCGCCAAGCCTGCAACGAACGCGGCGACGGTGGTTCCAAGTTGGAACAGCGCAAAACGCTCCTTGATACCCGTACCTTCGCCCGCGCTCTGGTTGCCTCGGTTCGACCATTTCTGCTTCGACAAGTGGAAGATCATGTAGATCTTCACGCCCGCGTTGATGAACTGGTTGAAGTAGAGGATGAACGGCCAGCTCAGATCCGGCCTGCGGGCATAGGTGTAGAGGAAGGTCGACAGCAGCAGCCGCGAGGCCACGATCCAGATCAACACGTTCCAGATGTAGATCGGGTCGGTCATCGTGGCAAAGACGGCGAGTACCGGCGAGACCATCATGGTCCACATGGCGATGCGCTGATCGACGATGCACCACCAGATGAAGAAGGGCATTGCACCGGGACCAAGGGCGATGGCGCGGGCGCCGTTGCGCAGCATGTTGCCCGACCAGCGGCGGAAGTTCTGGACCATCCGCTCCAGCCCCGAACCCTTGATGACCTCGATCGTGTAGACCGTCGCGTCGGGAACATAGATCATCTTGGCCCCCTTCGAGAGCAGATGATACCAGGTCGACTTGTCGTCGCCCGACAGGAACCGGAACCGGCCCCAGAGCCAGTGGTCCAGGTGGTCGGCCTCGATCGTGCGGATGAACTTCTCGTCGACGATGAAACGAGCGCGAAACACGCTCATCCGGCCGGTCAGCGTCAGGACGCGGTTCGAAACGGCGTGGCTTTGCATGGCGAGACGGCGCTGGGCAAAACGCATCTCCAGCCAGGCGCCGATCCAGCGTGGGCCGTAGCACATCACTTCTTCATCGGTGGTCAGCGCCTGCAGATCGGGGTCGGCGCCGAACATCGACAGGGTCTTTTCCAGCACATCGCCGCCATAGACCGCATCACCGTCCATGAAGATCACCAGATCGTCCGGATCGACCCCCCGCCGGGACATGCCGCGCAGAATGATGCCGATCGCCATTCGCTTGCCGGGCTGGTTCTGGCGCACGAAGATCAGATCCATGAGGTCGGCGGGCAGGTCGGCGCCGTGCGTCTTGACATAGTCGCGGATGATCAACTCGTCATAGGACGAGCCCGTGCCGATCCAGAGCGAGGTGGGGATGCGCGCGCGCCGGACCTGTTGGAGGATCGAGCCGATCACGGCGCGGGTGATGGCCGGTTCCTCGTAATAGGTTGTCATCTGGATATGCACGCGGCGCGGCCGCCAGCCGGATGCCCAGAGCGCGCTGGCCGCACGGCGCATGGGGGGCCATTTCAGGCGGCGGTAGAATTCGGCGCGCAGGGCATGGGTGAACCACCAGCCGAACCGCCAGATGCCAAGCACCCCCAGCGTGATCGTGACGTGACGAACCTCCGGGGTCAGGAACCGGTTCGGCATCAGCACGGCGATCGCCACGATCACCGCCCAGAGCGCGAAGTAGTTCACCAGAAAGGCGGGTGTCCATTTGGCAAAGCCGCGCGGAGCAGGCCTGCGCAACTCGGACAACCAGGCGTTGAGATGCTTGGAAAAGGCATAGTCTCCGTGCGGGGCATCCATGTCAGTCGTCCAACCCCAACCAGCGATTCATCAGATTTCGCTGCACAACGACCTCGATCGGCGCGTTGAAGCGCATCAGGTTGCGTGACTCCTCGACCGAAAGCCCCGATGCGGAAACGGTCACGATGATCCCGAACCGGTCTGGCGCAGCCGGGTTCGCGCCGGCCTCGACATCCGTCACGCGACCCGCAAGAACCTGCGCTTCGCCCGTACCAGGCACGGTGATCGTGGCCTCCATCCCCGGCCGGATCGATCCGGCCATGCGGTCGTCCATCCAGCCCCTGACAACTCTCGGGGCATCGGTCTCGAAGGTGGCGACGATGTCGCCAGCGCGCATGTACTGCCGGGGTGCTGCAATCCACTCGGTGACGAGTCCTTCGGTCGGGGCCAGGATGCGCAAAGACCTTCGGGCTTGCTGCAACCGCCAGAGGTCAGTGGTCGCGCGGTCAAGATCGGCCTCGAAGCCGCGCAGTTCCTGTTCAAGCCGCGAGCGCTGATCATTGTAGTCACCCGGACGAAGCGGGATCCCGGCGTCAAAACGCACAAGCGCGGTCTCGGAATAGAGGCGCATCACGCTGGCGCGGACCTCGTCCCGCATCGAAAGATGCAAGTCCAGCCGAACACGGCCTTCGGCGATCCGTTCCTGCAAAAGGGCGACACGCCGTTCGGCGTCGTCAAGGGCAAGGTCCGTCTCGGGCGCAATCAGATGTGCAAGAAGACGCCCCTCCGCGACCGTCCCCGGTTCCGCCGTCTCGATCTCCAGATAGCCCTCGCCCGGCGCACGCAGTTCGATGCGGTCTGCATAGACCCTTGCGTGGGACAGGGTCATCCCCTCCATTTTGCTCCAGACGAAGTTGCCGAGGAAGCCCACCAGAAGCACTGCCAGTCCGACATACCACAGGACATTCAGCACGATCCTGAGCAACTTGGGCTTTGCCTTGGCAAGCCCCGCGGCCTTCTCCTCCTCTGTCTCTCCCATGGGGATCAGGTCTACGGGTGTATCCAGCGCGGTGATCACCTCGTCCGTCGCGGCCATCTTCCCGGTCAGCAGGTTGCGGTAGAACAGCCCCAATGCCTCGCGCTGGCGCCCGGTCAGCCCGTCGAACGCCCAGAGCGTACCGTCAGTGGATGGCGACAACCGGACCGGAAACGCAACATCGATACCTTGAAAGGGAATGCACAGGCGCGCGCCGGTCAGGTCTGCACCTGCCAGAGCCTTGTCACGAAGACCGGCAAGGGACCATTTGCGGACCGTGACCCGCTGCCCGTTCGCCAGCGCGACGATCAATGGCGCGATCACATGCGGTTCTGTCTCCGGCGCGGGGCGTTCATGCGCGATCTGCACGCCGGGTTGTTCGGAACCGCAGCGATCATCGCCCGGCGAACCGCCCTGCGTGCTGACCGTGTTCTGCTTTTCCTGTTCCCGCGACACCAAAGGCTCCTCTGCTCTGTTGGATCACAGTTAACATGCGACCAGGACAGACGCCTTGCCGCCGCAGGATGGAGGTTTGGTGCAGTCGGTTGCCCGACCTATCCAAAGGGATAGGGGCGTCAGGCAGCCTTTGGAAATGGCGCCTGTCCCAAGCCCCTTGAGGCACCGGCCCGCAACGGCCCTTCGCGGCACAAGTCCCCGATGCCCTTCGTCCGGCAGACGTGGGGGGGGGGGGGGGGGGGGGGGGGGGG